>JAYFRN010000030.1 GCA_034925865.1 Oscillospiraceae bacterium
TTGAATATACTTTCCGCCCAGTCCATGGAAAGTACCATCAATGAATAGTTTTGCGTTACCAACTATCGTATGCAGCCATTTCAACATGTCTTTGTCTGCATTGAACACATCGAATTTGTGGAAATACCTGTTTGCTAGAGGCTTTCGATAGCTTTGATACGCATCGCTTTCTACAATAGAACCTTCTTTTATATGCTCCCTCGCAAACTGCCCCACGGTAACACCCTTGAGATTTTTTAAGACATTCATTTGGACGTATTTCGGCTTACCGTTCTCATCTTTTGAAACAGCGACAGCAATCTTGATTTTATCAGTTCCTATGCCTCTTTTTGAACCTTTTTTCGTGCTACCGTAATATGTGTCATCGACCTCGACAATCCCGGACAACATATAGTTTCTGTTACGTTCTGACATCGCATACCTGATACGGTGAAGCAGAAACCAAGCAGTTTTGTATCCAATATTAAGCAGCTTGGCAAGCTGTGAAGCGGAGCATCCGCGTTTGTCGGAGACGAGAAAGTAGATAGCATGAAACCAAGTACGGAGCGGAAGATGCGTTCTGTGCATAACCGTGCCGCTTGTCAACGAAATCTGATTGCGGCATGTCATACATTGGAATAGCTTGCGGCTTCCGATATAGTAAAACTCTGTGCAACCACATTTTGGGCACACCATGCCGTTCTTTTTCCGTAGTTCGATAAGATGATTTTCGCAAGCTTCTTCAGTTCCATACTTTTCATTAAACTCAATTAGCGACATAATTTTTTTCTTTGCCATAACGCTTTTTCACTCTTTCTCGTTGTTATGGCTCTATTATATCATATCAGCTGTCCTATATTCAGGACTTTCCTAGCTGCGTTAAAGGGATAAGCATATAAAAGAATATGATAATTGCCGAAAAATAGTGTCTCTTGTCGCTCAGATGGACGAAAGCGCAGATGGAACAAGAAGTTATAAAATAATTAAAAAGGAACCTGATGGAAAAAGTCATGCGCGTGATATCGCTATGAAATATGGGATTGAGCGGAAAAATATTGTTGACAGAATAAAACATAACGGTGTTTAAAACGGATATTGATAAAATTAAGCCGCAGAATTTCTGCGGCTGTTTTTATGCTAAAACAATGTTTATTGAATAATAATGCTACTTACCGTTGAAGATGTTTCTGTATATTGGTTTGCCGCCGTCTAAAAAGTCCGATTATATCCCGATTTGAGAGGAAATTCAAGTCTGAGAAAGCTTACCGGGAGGGAATGTTAGCATCTCTTCTTGCGACAGCTGGGACTGACTAATGATGAAATCTATAGAAGGTTTTTATGCGGCTGTTAATGCACAAAGACTCATCTGCGTTCGTGTTAAAAAGCCAGTCAAAAACCGCAGGGACAAACTGGTCGGGATGCTTCATTGATTATTAAAATTAAAACGGTAATTATTAAAACGGCATTAAATAAGCCTTATTTTATAAGAGAGAAAAGCACATATACCAGAGCCTTTTCTCTCTTTAAGCAGTAATTATTTAATTGCCGAGTTAATAAATATTTTGTACAGACTATTTACAAAATATTAAAATCATAATATAATATCTATAATAAAAAGTAAATAATTTATACATAGTATTTAAGGAGCTATAATGTTTGCAAAAAGGATGACCGGCCTTCTGCTTTGTTTGGCGTTGCTGATTTTTTTGATGCCGTTTACAGCAATGGCGGCGACACAGACACAGAACGGATTACAGGTAAAGCTGACAACGGATAAGAGCGTTTATTCGGTAAATGAAGATGTGGCGGTTATCGTTACAGTAACAAATACGAACGACTTCGCGGTATCCAATGTGAATCTGGAGCTGCTTTTGCCGGAAGGAATGTCGGTGAAATCCGATGAGCCCAAAACGATCAACCTCGCGGCGGGGCAAACGTTGGACGTTTCTTTTACAGCTCAGAATGACAATTCGGGCAACGTACCTAAAACGGGAGACGGATATACGGCTTTGCTTATCGCTTTTATGCTTGCGGCAGGTATTTTTGCTTATTTATTAACTATGCGAAGAAGAACATGCCGTTCTCCATCGTGTAATTCTGCATCCGGATTAGTCTCCTCTTTAAAAAAGATATTTCCCAAGATATTGTCCCTTTTCCTTTGCTTCGCTCTTCTGATACCTAACATAAATGTTTTTCCGGTATCGGCAGAAACAAGCGGTAAGGATTTTACTGTTGAAGAGACTGTGACAATCGGCGGGAAGCAACAGAAAATCGCCGTCCGGATTTCTATTCTTTCATCTGACGGAAAGCTTACGGTGAGCTTTGAGACAAACGGAGGCAGTGAGATATCTCCCGTTTTGGTAACGAGCGGCAGCGAGCTTTCTGATGTATCGGTTCCTCTCAAGGATGACTATGTCTTTACAGGCTGGTATAAAGACAAAAACCTAACTGAAAAGTTTTATTCCGATGTTCCGGTATCGGAAAATATGACGTTGTATGCGTCATATACAGAGAGAGATTATAATTATCAGGAATACACGGATTCGGTCAAATTTATAAAAGATTGCGATAATGATATAGCAATTGAGGTTTTATCTTCAGAAACAATTACCGAAGAGAACATCGATGATTACATAACGATCAAGGATGAATGCGATGAAATTCCCGGGCTTGACGTAACGAGCATAGGCGGAGACGTTTATTCAATTACGCCGCAAGAACCGTATTACACCCCCGGAGATACATACGAAATGACATTGTCCGACTATGATGTTTCTTTTAACGACCAAAAAGAACAAGTCAGGACGATTGCTTTCAGTGTTTTCAAGCCGGAAACCTATGATGTCGCAAGAGACGACGAAATCGTATATCTTCTTTGGAGCGACGTGAACATCGAAGATGATGAAAACGGCGTATATAGCCTGACCGCCGCATTCGCACAGCAGAAGGGAATTGCGGAAGGCGTTACGATCTGCCTGTGGAACGGGCAATTCGATGAACAGACAAAGCTGCGTAATATTCTGAGCTGCGAAGCGGCGGAAGGATCTGATCCGCAGCGTGTTCTGCTTATTACCGAACCAAGCAATATAGAAGATATTTACAATAAACTTGACGTCCATTTAACAGAGATCATAGATCCTGAGGAATACATTGACTCTCTGGATACAAAACAAATAGAGCAAACGCTGAAAAACAGCGAAAGCACGTTGAAATTTACTAAATTTCTCGCGGCGGCGCTCGGTGAAAGCCGAACTGTTGCGGGGATGTCGTCATCTGCTTTTGCGGCGCCGACTGAAAACAACGATAAATTCAATCTTACAGTCGATGCCCTTGTAAGCGGCCTGACGATTACAGCATCCGTCGGTACGGCGCAGAATACGAATTTCCCGGGCGCGGCTTCAAACACATGGCTTGTATTGACGGTTCAGTTTGCCTACAACACCGTTATCAGCGGAAAAGTTCAGGTAGACGCCGACTTTACGTTTAAAGAATTTATCACGGTTTCCGTCGGAAAAAACATTGACTGGGAACCGTTTGTAAAATTCGATTATGACGTATGGCTCGACACCTATTCGCAAACCGAGGTCAGCTTCAACATACTTGTAAAAACGGTCAGTGAAGACAGCGATTTTATCAATATCACAGACGAAATACAAAATCTGATTGATAATGTTTCGGAAGACAATTCCGCCGTGCCGGGAATAATCAGCGAGGTTCTTGGATCAAAAGGCGATTATATCGATCTCGCCAAAATCGATCTGTATGAGCATACATTTAATATAAAAGAACCTGTTCCGGTCGTTCAGATAAAATTGGACATGGATTTCGTTGTCCGTCTGAATCTCGCTGTCGGCCTTTCGGCGAACAGCACGCTTATGTCTGCGAACCGCATCGGCATACGCGGAGGCAGAAGCAAGGATACCGAGGAGTACAATTATTCGCTCGAGGGTGACGGACGTCAAAGCTTTGATTTATACTGCGCCGGATATCTGGGAGTAAAAGCGGGTATAAGACTTACGTTAAGCGCGAATTTCATGGGCCTTGAAGACGTGGGCAGAGTGGGCTTTACCGGAGAAGTGGGAGCCTATATGGATCTGTACGGTTTTTTACAGCTGCATTTATTGAAGAACAATCAAAATGCCTCGCCTAATATCAACATAAACGGCGGTATTTATATGGAGGTCGGTATTTATGTTGAACTGAGTATTTTCGCAGAGTCGAAGATCTTTAAAGTAAAAGCGGAATGCTCTTTACTCGATAAAAAATTCCCGCTCTATTCTCTCGGGGACAGATATGTTCTTTACAGCTTTGAAAACGCGGGAAACACTGTTATAATGAATGCAAATTCATATCCGCTTGGCGGCGGAGGGCTGCTGGAGGTACAGATGCTTGATCTGACCACCGGTCAGCTTGTTCAGGGCAATTATTCTAAGCTGAAAAATTTCTATTTCAGTTTTTCTCATCCGTTTTTCTATATAGATGATAACGATAAAGAAAATCTGAAAGTCGCTCAGTTTGCTTTCGACACGTCGCATCAGGGTGTTTTTGTGCCGGTTAATACACAGCGCCTGGATGCTACGGTGGAAATTTATTACGGCGGTTCCAATCTCTGCTTCAGCACAAAGAAAAAAGGCTATACCTATAATGAAATTAAAATCATATGGATCGATCCGGGTGTAGACGCAAGCAAGATCGATAATTTAGATACAGTGACCGCAACATATGTTTTGAATTTGGACGGAGAAAAGACTGTCCTGCTTACAAAGCCGGTGCTTGCGGGAATGGTCGCCGGAGCATATGATTTGTCTGAATATACAGATTACGCGAAAGTTACCGGTTATGAAAACGACTGGAGCAATGCCATGTGGCAAGATACTGTGTATACAGTCGATATGAGTATGCTTCAGGTGCTTGTGTCGTATATGTACGTACATGACCGGGTATGGCAGTATAAAATATACGCATGCCAAAAGGATTCAGTCGCTCCGGATCCGAGTCCGGAGGAGTTGTCTACCGGACAGTTAAGAAAGTTCCGAAACTGGCTAAGAAGCGATTACCGTTTTCTGAATCCGTATCCGACTAAGACAATGAAAACGGACACGATCACGCAAAATGACATAGTGTGTGCCGATATGCTGGGAATGACATATACGGGCTATGATACAACGGCTCCGGTTTTCAGCTTTTCCGGTACATATAAGCAATGCTGTGAAAAATTTTATGAAAATCAAAAAACGATGAACACAATGCTACTCAAAGTGGCAAATTATGATTATATCGCTCCGCAGATCACATTCGTTTATCCTTCTATGAGATACCGTGTTTTCGGACAGGATATGTCGGTTTCTTTCCAGGATGAAACAAGATATAATGTATTTTATGATGAGATTCCTGCGCCGACCAAACACAATGTTTATCCCGGCTGTGATATACTCGGCTGGGATGAAAACGGAGACGGAATTGCGGATTATACATATGACGGTCTGCCTCCGGTGACTGAAAGTAAAAAATACAAGCTGATCGTTAAAATAAAAACATATACTGCGACCGTTCTCGACGCCGACGGAAATACTTTGGGAACAGAGACGGTTAATATCGGAAATCTGCCGGCCGCGATTTATACAAAGCCCGCTCATCCCTCGGGAAACGATAAATACCGGTTTGAATACTGGGAAGCCTCAGTTTCCGGCGGCGATTTTGTAAAGTGGGATGAATCGAAGGATTACGGGATGAATTCCGACTGGACTCTGCGTCCGGTATATGCCGAATATTACAATGTGACCTTCGACTATGGCGAGGGAAGCTATAACGGGAAGGACTGCGAAACCGTCTCGGTCAAAGCTGGGCAGTATATTTTATCAGAGCTGACTTCCGCCGTGCCGGTATGTACCGGAGACAATATAACCTATTACACCTTCGGTGGCTGGGACGGCGATTCAGTTGTAAATGTAAACCGAAACCTTGTTTTCCATGCGATGTATACACCCCATCCGGTTCAGTATACGGCAACGTTTGAGACTTCTGTCGGCCAATTCAGCGGAGGGACATCCACTGTGACCATGACGGGGAGCTACAGCGAATATATCACGTTTATCAACGACTTCCTTGCCTCAAACTCGCAGTTTTTTCATGTATATACGGATGATACAGTTTACACTTTCCATTCCTGGAGCATCTATAACGGGGAATATTCAGTGCGTTATGTGGCGAACTGGAGTTCCTCTGCGAGGACATACACCGTGGCTTTCGACGCTGGAGAAGGTCAATTCGGAGGCGGAATCACCGAGTATTCTCTTCCGTATTCCTATGGAGCGAACGCTGATCTTTCCTCTGCAAACGGTGCATATAAATCCGCCGATAATTATTATATCTACAAACTTGCCGGCTGGCGTGATCAGAACGGAAATGTATATGGCGTAAACGGAGTTGTCACTGTCCATGGAGATATGACCTTTACCGCAATTTATGAGCAGGACGGACATGTGCTTTACACCGTTACTCTTATTGCTGGAGGAGGTAAATTTGCGAATGGAACGGATGTGAAAACATTCGTCGGCGCTTATGGAGATCCGACGAACATTTCGGTAAGCGATCCTGTATGGGAGACGAATTACGCTCAGTATTATTATGTGTTTGACGGCTGGTCTGCCGATTTTCCCGCGACATTTTCAGGAAACCAGACGATCAGCGCAAGATACAGAACCGTTTATTACAACTATTCCATCACATTTGACGCGGGAAGCGGTTCGTTTGCGGGCGGCGTGAAAACAATCGGCCAAACATATCACTATGGAGATGAGATCGTTCCGCCTGACGATCCTTCCATACCGGAAAACGATTATTTCCGTTATGAATTTACAGGCTGGTCGCCGGCACTCACGGCTGGTCAAACCGTGGCTTACAACCGTACATATACGGCGGCCTATCGCTCGATATCCAAGAACGCGACTTTGCCGGCAAGCGGAATCAATGTGACTAAAAACGGAGTGACAGAGGATATCTGTGTTGGCAGTATCGCAGGCTATACCTATAGTATGATGGAAACCTACAATTCGGGAGTTTATATTCCCGTATTGACGATAACCGGAAACGGACTGACCTTCAGCGGAACAAGCAGCACGGTTTATGTTATTGTTTCCGAAACTGTCACGAACGTCACCTTCAATGGTCTCAATCTGTCCGGCGGCTATGAATATATGGACGGTGTTATCAATGTTCCCAAAAGTGTAAGTGCATTAACAGTACATATCACGGGAAGCTGCGTCTTCCGGAACACAGCTGAATACAGGAGCACCATGCGTATCGAGCGTCCCGCGGCATTTATTGGCTCGGATGAAAATGCCTCGATGCAGCTCGATTCGATCGAAAGTACGTTGATTTACAGCGTTAACGACCTCACCTTTGACACGCTGCATTTGACGATCTCCGCCGATAACGGCATCGACAATGACGACAGTTATGTATATGTACTGTCAGGGGATACTGGCGGAGAAGAACAGATTGTATGCAGCTTCCTGAATTCAAACGTGAATATCACTTCGGACGGCTTTGGGCTTTCGACAATGATGCTTTCATTAGTAATACGAAACAGTGTGTTCAACATCGATTGCGAGGGTTGTGCTTTCTCTGCTCTCGCCGTATTTACGGTTCAGAATTCTGCCATAACGGTCACAACGGAGCAAGGTGTCTATGTTGCCGGAGATGCCATGTTCTCCGGTTCGTCGCAAATCACGCTAAAAGTATCTGATTCCTCTATCGATATGCCGGTTTTGTGGGCTGACGGAATGATCAGTTTCAACGATTTTACAGGCAGCTTTGAGGCTTACTGGATCGACGAGAGCACAGGGCGCGCGGCTGTGTGCGCGGTCGGAGAAATACGCTTCGTTGAAAGCGGTCAGGAAGTGAGCTCCGCGGGTTATAATCTAAACGGGGCGGTAATCATGCTGTTCACAGATCCGGCAGGAAATTATTACAGCTTTTCGAATGTTGCAGATACGCCTGTGGCCCATGTCAGAATAAATTAATTATCGCGTATCATATCATAAAAACAAACAGCGCAGAGGCTTTTTAAAGCTTCGGCGCTGTTTGTTGATATAAAATCGAATTTCTTGCCAGGACTTCTTTTCAAAGAAGCCGCGTTCCTTAATACCTTTATGCGTTTTTAATGTATCTCCTCGTTTTCCGGTATATTTACCATTCTTTCCGCTTCGGCCTTCGCCATCGCCATGACACCGGCGTCGGCAAGACCTGCGAGAGCAAATACCGGCTGTCCGGACTGACGGGTTCCGAAGAAATCACCGGGTCCTCTCGACGCGAGGTCGAATTCGGCCAGCTTGAACCCGTCGTATTCCTCGCATAGCTTATTAAGTCGTTCTGATTCGCTTTGTCCGGAGGAATGCGAAGAAAACATAATCATAAAAGACTCCGCGCTTCCTCGCCCGACACGTCCGCGCAGCTGATGAAGCTGTGCAAGACCGAAGCGTTCCGCGTTTTCGACGATCATAACAGTCGCCTCCGGCACGTCGACACCGACTTCGATTACCGTGGTTGAAACAAGCACGTCAAGCTCTCCGCAAGTAAATTCGCGCATTATGCCGTCTTTTTCTGACGGCTTCATTTTTCCGTGCATCAGTCCGATCCTCAGTCCGGGCAGAGCATTTGCCGCCTGATCCCGGCGCGATACCGCATCGCACAGCTCCGCTCCCGTATCTTCATCATCCGGTTCTATGGCGGGGCAAACGATATATGTCCTGTGCCCGGATGTGGCTTCCTTAATTATAAGCGCGTCGATCCGTTTTCTCATATCGTCGCCGCAGAGGAAGGTACGCACGCGTCTTCGACCCGGCGGAAGCTCGTCAATAACCGATATATCGCGATCGGCATATAAAAACATGGCTAATGTGCGCGGAATCGGAGTAGCGGACATTAAAAGAATATGTCCTCCGCCGGATTTCTCCGCGAGCATATCGCGCTGACGGACGCCGAAACGGTGCTGTTCGTCGGTTATGACAAGCCCGACGTCAGATATGTTTACCCAGTCGGATATCAGCGCATGCGTGCCGAAAACAAAAAAACGCTGTCCGGACGCGGCTTGGGATAAAAATCTTTTACGCGCTGATGCCGGAGTGGAGCCGGTTATTAAAATACATTCAAATCCCGGTTCGGACATTTTTGAAAATAAAGCGGAAGCTTTTTCATAATGCTGTGACGCGAGAATTTCCGTCGGAGCCATCAGCATGACATTATATCCGTTTTTTAATACGGTAAAAGCCGCGCAGAAGGCGACGGCGGTCTTTCCGCTGCCGACATCGCCCTGTAAAAGGCGATTCATCGGCTTTATATGCTTATCCGAAGAAGGATTCCGGCATATATCGGAGCGAATTTCGGATATGACTCTATTTTGTGCGGAGGTAAGAGCAAAGCCCAGCGCGGAAAAAAAGCCGTCCAGCGAGACGGGATTCATCGGGATAGCAGTGGCGGCTGTACGCTCTGTTCCTGATTTCTGCATTTTAAGGGCGAAATCATAGAATTCGTCGAACGCCAGTCTGTTGAGAGCCGATTTAAGCTCCGTTTCGCTTTGCGGACGATGAACGGCGCGGACGGCGTCCGCGCGACCCATAAATCCAAGACGTGAAAGTTGTTCCGCGCTCAGGGTTTCCGAAATGACAGAGTCCGTTTCTCCCAGTACCAAGCCGATGAATTTTTCCGTCTCGCGCGAGCTTATTCCTTCAACGCAGGGATAAACGGGGCGGTATGGAAGCGACGGGTTAAATTCCTTTTCGCTCAAGGGAGAGCTTAAGTAGCGGACGCCGTTGAGCTTTTTGATTGCTCCCGTGAAATACCGCTTGTCTCCCACGGAAAAGCTGTTTTTTATATATGGATTGTTGAAATAGGTTATAACCGCCCGCGAGGAGTCATCAAAGACCGAAAATCTGACGGCCTTTAAACCGCTTTTCATCTTGAATAATGAAGGCCTTGAAGCAACAGTGAGGCAGAAGACACATGTTTTTCCTTCCGGCGCTTCAGCCAGATTGATTATACGGTTGATTCTGTATGAACGCGGAAACAAAAACAGCAGCTCGGAGACATTCGTGACCCCGAGCTTTAAATAATGTTCTGCTTTTACCTTCCCGATTCCGTTAACTGATGTCAGCGGACTGTCATAGAAGAAACGGAAGGAAGGCTTCATGCGCGTCTGGTTTCACCGAATACGATATCTCCGAATACTTTCGGATCCTTGAAATATGCGGCGCAGTCGTTATCGGAGGATGTGAAAAATAATATTTGATGCGAATCGGATTCAAGCATACGGCATAGACGCTTTGCGTTGTCCTTGTCGATATAGATGAAGCTTTCGTCGAATATCATCGGTACCTTGGATTTTAAAAGCTGTTCGGAAAAAGCAACGCGAAGCGCAATCATCGCAAGCTCCGTAAGTCCGCCGCCCGCCTTTGACAGGGGAAGTGTCTGAGAGCCTCTTTTATATTTAAGTTCAAAGTGCTCTCCGAGGACAAAGCTTTCGCCGGGCTTGAGCGCAAAGGAAATAAGAGCGTTTACCCGCGCAGAAACCGGCTGAACCGTTTTCTCTTCGAAAAGATCTATTTCGCGTGCAAGAGAATCGCATTTGAGCTGAACGGCGCGATATTTTTCAAGCTGCCCCAGCATGTCGTTCTCATTCTTTGTAACAAGAGACGAGATGTCACCGAGTTTTTCCGATTCCGCTTTGATAGCTGCAAGCTTTGATTCAAGCTCGTTCTGCTTTTCGTAAAGAACGTCATTCTGATGAGTCAGAAATGACAGCTCGCGCTCCAGCACGGCGAATTCATCGCTTATTTCAAGCGTGTCTTTCTTAATATCTGTACTGAGAAGCGCGCGGTATTGCTCTCGCTGGGCATTGAGGCTGTTTTCACATTCGAAAAGAGCGTCGTATTTGGACATAATCAAATCCGCTTTGGCAAGCGTCTCGGACGCGCTGAGCGGCGCTTTCGGAGCGGAAAGGGAAATTTCAAGCGTGGCGTTTTCCGCGGCTCCTATATCGCGGCGGATACTTGAGAGAGCGGATGCCGCTTCATTTTCAAGCCGGCGGCATTCAGCTTCAGCCTTTTCCAATGATTCACTGTATATATCATCGGATTTTTTATATGAATTGAACTGTTCACAAAGATCATCGAATTCGTTTTGCGTATCAAGATTCAAAGAAGAGAGAATGTTTTTCGCACCTTTTTTAAACAGAGAAGAACAGATGCCGAGGATTGCGGAAAATATAATTACCGCCGCCGTAATAAGGAGCGAAAAGATGAGTTCCTTCTCCATATAAAAGTATAAAAACGCGAAAGCGAATACGGCGATCAGTAAAAATAGCAGAGAAAACGCCGAGAAAAGGTTTTTAAAGCTGCGCTTTGTATCCAAAGCTGCGCGGGCGTTTTCAATTTCCTCCGCCTGACCGTCTTCAGGGAAAAGCTTACGGTTGATTTCGAGATTCTCTCTGGCCAGGTCGCAGCTTCCTTTTGCTTCGCGGAAATCCGCGTCGAGACGGCTGTATGCGGAGTAATCATTTTTTAAAGAGGCGAGAGAATCACGAGTCATACCGGTAAAGGCGTTTTTAGCTTCAAAGGCGAGGAGCTTTTGACGTTTTTCAATTTGCTGTATCTCGTTTTTAAGGCTGCCGGCATTCTCTGCGTTTTCTATCAGCTTGATATCATCGGCATAATTTTTCATGTCCGCTTTCAGAATGACCATACGCCTGTTATTGGCGGCCATACGTTTTTGAACGTCCTCCAATGCGCGTACCGTTTCCTCTTCACGGGTTTTATTCATACCGCGCTGCTGTGAACGGCTGTCAAATTCACGGCGTTCCGAAAGAAGCCTGTCGATCTCGCCTGATTTATCTTCATTCATAAGCGAGTTTCTTTCTTCAAGGACACGCCTGTATTCGGAATAAATGCCCGCCCCGTCTTTGTCGGAAAACGCTTCCGCCCAGGAGTCAAGCGCTTTCAGAGATGTCGCGGGATCGGTCAGATCATGCTGAACCAGGTTGTTTTGCTTTTGAGGAAGATAAACTGTACGGTCATATATATACGAATCAAGTCCGAGGAAAAACTTTCCCGGGGTTTCGTATATTTCTATGGCCGTTCCGTTTTTATCAGTTACTTTGACGCGTTCCTCAATTTCGGTGGCAGTGCGGATTATAACATACCGTACACCGTCGGCGCATATGGTCATTTCACCGTTCATGCGTTTATCGCCGTTCCAGGGAAAAATGTCGGAATGCCCGTCCACACCGTAGAACATAAAACGTATGAAATCGCATACGGATGATTTTCCGCAGCAATTATGCCCGATGAAAATATTTGTTTTCTCATCGGGACGAATTATGATATCACGCTTTCCCGCAAAGCGGATAAGATGAATTTCGCTTATAAATACATTTTGAAAGCTCATATTTCCGATATCCCGTTTTGATAATGTCGGGCGGACACAAAAGCATCCGCCCGCGAATTTTAATTATTAATAATCAACCAGAAGAAAATCAGGCGATATATTTTGCTTCTATCTGAGATTTAATTATGCTTTCTATTTCCGCGTTGTTATCGGACATGATATAGTAAACATAATTGCCAAAAGAACCGATAAGCGCATTGTCCGCCTTTTTCATAGAGGCTTCGTCATAGCCACGGAAGATGTCGGAGACATTTTTTGCGCGCAGCTTCATAAAGGCTTCGGTTGTTTGCTTTGTGGTGTCGAAAGCTGACGCGTCGGTCGCGGCGATTTTAAAAATTCCTACCTCGTTGGCGCTTGCTTCTCCGCCGGGAACCGACATGGCATAGTCTGAAAAGAGAGACATATCCGGAATGTTATTTTCAAGGTCTCCGTAAAAAATGGAAATTAATGATTCACGGTCGTCGCTTTCCATTGCGTCCATAGATGCCTTTGTATATTGGACATTGTCCCACTTTGCCGAAGCAATGGCGGCGGTGAGAATTTCTGACGGCGTGGCTGAGGATTCACGCGCTTTTTCGGAACAAGAGGAAAAAGCGAAAACGGAGAACGCCGAAATAACGGCGAGAATGAGACAATTGATTCTTTTCATTTAGGTAACAGTGCCTTTCTGAAAGCTGATTTATTTAAGGTGAAGAATGTACTTTATAATAGTATGATAACACACACCCGCGTAAAAATCAATCTTAATTATTGAAAGCCGTTTAATTTTTTGCGCCATGTTTTATTGACAGAAATGATATGGGAAGGTATAATATCAATGGCAATAGCAAAACGGTATTCAAAAATAATTCTTTTACAAGATGATATATAATAATTATGAATGCCGCGTAATCATCAAATTCGGAGTGATATGCCTTATATTACAGCCGCGAAAGAAGCGAGCGCAGAATTCACCGAGAAAAAATCGGTGTTTATATCATATATAAAGCCGATAGATACCGAAGCTGACGCACGCGGCTTTATATCGGAAGTATCCGAGAAAAATAATAACGCCACGCACAATGTTTTCGCGTATGTCAACCGCACGGGAAACGCCGTGCGTTGTTCTGACGCGGGCGAACCGTCGGGGACGGCGGGAGCGCCTGTCCTTGAGGTTATAAAGCGTGAGGGTCTTTTTGGCGCGGCAATTGTTGTGACGCGTTATTTCGGAGGTATTTTGCTTGGGGCCGGCGGGCTTGTACGCGCTTATTCGCGCGCGGCCGGTCTGGCAATTGAGGCTGCGGGCAAGGCGGTATTTGAAAAATACCTTACGGTCGATGTACCGTGTGATTATTCGCTGTCCGGAAAGCTTAAATATGAATTTGAAAAACGCGGTTATGCTGTTTCCGACACGGTCTTCGGCGAGCTCGTCACATTCCGTGTACTCTGCCCGGAAAGAGGCTTTGAAGCTTTTTCACTTTTTTTGGCCGATATTTCCGGCGGAAGGATTTCACCCCGCGTTACCGGTGAAAAATTTGCCATCGCATAAAAGCAAAGTTTATAAACAAGAATAGCATCAAACAGAAAGGCATGGTTATAACTATAGACAGCATTGACGCACCGATTTTAAAGGCGCTTTGCGAAAAAGCCGGAAAGAACGAAATGAGGATGCACATGCCCGGACACGGCGGCAGAAATTCCGACGGAATTCCGGACAGCTTGTTTAAATTCGATTATACCGAGCTTTGCGACACCGATAATCTGCTTGATCCAAAGCCGGACGGAATGATATCACGCTCAGAACATATGTGTGCCGATATGTATGGCGCGCTCGATTCGCTTTATTCCTGCGGCGGCGCGACACTTTGCATACAGACGGCTGTTGCCGCGGCGCTTCGTTTTTGCGGCAGGAGGAATCCGCGCGTTTTATGCGACCGGGTCTCGCATAAAAGTGTAATCAATGTGCTTTCGCTGCTTGAAATTGATCCGGAATGGTTTTTTATTGATGAGCTTACCGAAGAAAAGGTACTCGGAGCGGATATACTGGTATATACAAGCGCATCATATTACGGAGAGCTTGCGGATTCCGCCGCCATATGCTCTTTATGTCAAAGGCATGGGGTTATATCGATAGCGGACAATTCACACGCATCACATATCGCTTTTACCCGCCAAAAAAAGCTTCATCCTTTAAATAACGGCGCCGATTTTGTCGTGGATTCATTTCATAAAACACTGCCTGTGATGACCGGAGGCGCCGCGCTGCATATAGGCTTGGCAATGACACGATTTGGAACGCAAAAGGAAATAAGGGAATATTTGCTGTCGTATATGCGGCTTTTTTCGTCAACAAGCCCGTCTTTTACAATACTTGCTTCAATTGATTCGGCTCTTGCCGGCATCCGCGCCGGTATTGATCCCGATGAGGGCGGAATATGCCGCAGCTTTACCGATTCGGCAAGAGCTCTTGATGACCTCAGAAAAAGTATATGTGAGCTGTTTAATTTTAAAAGATATCAGGGAACTGAATACGACGCATTAAGGCTCAGTCTTTTCGGAAATTATGACTTCGGAAAGCTCTATTCCGCGCTTTATTCGGAAGGGATATGTGCCGAAATGTTTTCTCCGGACGCGCTTGTGATGATTCCCTTTTTCGGCTTTTCCTATTCGGACGCTGAGAGAATCTCGGCGGTTTTACGCAGATTGGCGCCGAAATTCCGCGCGGAACCGGTCGGCGTGAATGGGGCGGATGCGAACGCGACCGGCATTTACAGACGCCATATTCCGTTAAAGGGTGCTCCGGCATATGAAATGCTGTTTGCTCCGAAACGCTGTGTCGGATTGAGCAAAGCGGTCGGTGAAATATGCGCCGATGTATACGCCGTATATCCTCCCGGGATACCGGCGATAGTTCCCGGAGAAATATTCGACGCGGAAACCGCGGAGGCTCTTAACGGAGCCGTAAAACAAGTTTTCGTATATAATGTCTACTGAGGTTTTAGCAGTTGAAAAGCCAGCCAAAACCTGCGGTGTTCATTAAAATAATTTATAAGGAGTATATAATAATGAAGGAAGTTACAAAAGACACTCTTATAGGAGAAGCTCTGGAATTGGACGGCGGCATAGGTAAGTTTTTTCTTGAAATGGGAATGCATTGCCTCGGATGCCCGTCCGCGAGAGGAGAATCCATAGAGGAAGCGTGCGAGGTTCACGGAATGGATCCTGACGAGCTCGTCGAGAAAATAAACGAATATCTCAAAGACAAATAAGTTTGGAAGCTAAAAATTATACCTTGCCGGGTGAAAGGCTCGCGGCCTGCGCCCGGCTTGTTTCAAAATGCCGTGTTTTCGCCGATGTCGGAACGGATCACGCGCTTCTGCCTGCTTATCTTTTATCGTCCGGATGTGCCGGATCTGCCGTGATAAGCGATATAAATCCCGGTCCGCTTTCGGCGGGTATAACCACGCTTACGGAACGCGGACTTGATAAAAATGCCATAGCGGTCCTTTGCGACGGGCTTTCCGGTGTTATGGGATATCGCCCGGATGTTATTGTCATCGCGGGTATGGGCGGAGAAACAATTGCGGAAATACTTTCCCGCGCGATTTCTTCCGGAAGCTTGAAACCGGACAAAACAAGCTTTGTTCTGCAGCCGATGACAAAAGCTGAAAGGCTTCGCCAATATCTTTATAGATCCGGATTCTTTATCGAAGCTGAGGAGCTTGCGTCGGAGGACGGCAGAATATATGTTGTTGTTTTGTGTACTTATGACGGAATAAAACGAGAATGCTCTGAGGTCGAAGCATATATAGGAGCTTCCGCCGCAAGGCGTGACGCGCTTGCTTTGAAGTATTTTCTTAAATTGAAAAAGGCTGCTGCGCGGCGCGCCGACGGTCTTGCCGGAGCGGGACAGAAATTGCCCGCGGTAGAAGAAGAGCTTTCAGCTGTTCTCGACAAGCTGGTCAAGGAATGCGGGGATGCGCGGCTTCTTTGAAAAGAAGCCTGGCAAGAAACTCAATTCTAAATCTTCAAAATTAAAATTTTCTGGGATTCTTAAGGGCTCTTTTTTAAAGAGCCTCTTAAGCGGGGTTTGGGGCGGAGCCCGTAAAAATCTACGCCGGGGCATTTATTGCGAAAGCGGGGTTATCCCTAAAGAACAATTCTCAAACTCTCAAATTAAAATTTTCTGGGATTCTTAAGGGCTCTTTTTTAAAAGAGCCTCTTAAGCGGGGTTTGTGGCGAAGCCCGTAAAAATCTACGCCGGAGCATTTATTGTGAAAGCGGGGTTATCCCTAAAGAACAATTCTCAAACTCTCAAATTAAAATTTTCTGGGATTCTTAAGGACTCTTTTTTAAAAGAGCCTCTTAAGCGGGGTTTGGGGCGGAGCCCTAAATATAATATAATAATGGTAATAAAGAATGAACACATATGAATTTGCCGCCGCGCTTGCCGCGGCGCTTTCTGCTCCGCTGCCGTGGGACAACGACCTTGTCGCGGTATGTGCCGAGCCCGCACGGCAAATTAAAAAAGTACTGTGTGCGCTTGATGCGTCGCCGCGCGCCGTGGCATACGCCTGTTCAGGCAGTTTTGACGCGCTTTTAACTCATCATCCGTTGCTGTTCGATGTGCCGCGTAGAATTGCCGCCGGCGATCCCGTATCTGACGCCGTCATCTTGCTTATCAGAGCCGGAGTGTCGGCAATTTCGCTTCATACGCGGCTTGATCTCTCGCCGTGCGGGATAAACGCAGAGCTGGGCCGCCTTATCGGCATGGAAGGAGCTTTCCCTTTCGGAGAAGAGGAAATTCTGCTTGTCGGAAATATCGCTGAATGCTCTCCGGAGGAATTCGGAGCGCGTTGTTCCGCTGCCACAGGAGCACCTGTAAGGCTGTATCCCGGTTCCCGCCGGATTTCCCGCGTAGCCGTATGCTGCGGCAGCGGGAACGATCAGATATCTATAGCGTTAGAATCCGGCGCGCATGCGATTTTCAGCGGCGACCTTAAATATCATCCATCACGTTCAGCTTCCGACGCGGGACTAACCGTGTGCGACGGAGGACACTATTTTACCGAGAGATCCGCTCCGAGACTTTTAAATGAGCTTGTGATCAGGACATGCCCATACGTTGAAACAGAGATATTCGACGAGCCGGAGCTTGGGGGAAGGATAATTTTACCTTGAAGAATATATGCCTTTTCGCTTTGAACAGCTCTTATGTACATACAAACCCTGCGATAAGAGGCATCCGCCGTGCAATTGCCGCGGCGTTTCCGAGCGCAGGCGTTACGCTGATAGAAAGAACTATAAACGACAAACCGGAAACGCTTATAAGGCTGTTGTACGAATCCGGCTGCAGAATATTCGGTTTTTCTGTTTATATTTGGAACAAAGCTGAAATGATGTCATGCGCCTCTGCGATTAAACTGCTTATACCCGATGCTTTTATATTTTTCGGCGGACCCGAGATGTGCGGCCAGAAGGAGGCCGGTCTCCCGGTTATGAAGGAATGTCCGGCTGTCGGCGCCGTGGTAGAGGGCGAAGGGGAAATATCGGTTTGCACGCTTCTAAATGACTTATTTAAAGGTAAAGCTGATACATGGTATTTTACGCCGGATTCATCCGACGCGTTTGACGGGAGCTGTGTTTATAATCCGGAGGAGGATTTGTCAGGAAGGATAGTATATTATGAATCGTCGCGCGGATGTCCGTTTTCTTGCTCGTTCTGCCTATCCTCGGTGAAGAACGGAAACAAATCCGTGCGTGCGGTCGATCCCGAAAAGGTAATGAATGAAATAAGACCGCTTAAAAACCGCGGCATTCGCGTTTTGAAATTTATCGACAGAACGTTCAATTTTGACAAAAAGAGAGCGGCAAGGCTCGCAGATGCGATAATCAAAGAGAATTTTGATTTCCCGGTACAGTTTGAGTTTTGCGCCAGGCTTGTGGACGACGAGATGCTTTCCGTTCTGTCTGAGGTTCCGCCCGGTAAGATCCAACTTGAGGCTGGGCTTCAGAGCGCGGATCCGGAGGTGCTTTCGGCTGTCGGAAGATTTCCCGACGCAAATACCGAAGCGGAGGCGATATACCGTCTTTCGGAGATTAAAAATATTCATCTGCACTGTGATCTTATCGCAGGGTTGCCTATGGAGACATATGCTTCGTTCAGAATGGCTTTTGATTTACTTTACGGACACTGTGATATGCTCCAACTCGGCTTTTTAAAGCTGCTGCCAGGTACTCCGCTCCGTACCCAGGCTGAAAAATTCGGAATTAAATACCGTTCCGACCCGCCTTACACCGTGCTTGAGACGGCTTCGATGTCATTTAATGAGCTGTGTGCTTTACGGGGAATTGAGACGCTCGTATCGCGTTACGGTTCAGGTACGACATCTGAAATAATAAAGGGAATATCAGAAAACAGCAGCGCATTTGATTTTTACGAAGGCTTTTACCGCTTTCTTATTTCTCGTACACCGGAAGCCGACTCACTTTCGGGCGGTGTTTCGACAAGGCGGGCATTTTCAGAGTTGCGCGATTATTTGATTTTTTATGGTGTTGACGAAGAAAAACTGCGTCCCGTTCTGCGGCTTGCGTTTCTGCTGACCGACACAGGAGCATTGCCCGATTTTCTGCTCCCGGAAGAAAATGAAAAGCTTACAAAAGAAGAAGCGGGAAGATACAGGGCGCTCATACCGGAAGAAAGAAATGCTTATTTATATATAGGAAAATTCGGAAGCTCATGCGCCGCTGTTTTTCGGCTTCAGAAAACAGTTCGCGTATATAACGAAAAAGAAAGCGTTTTCAATTCTGAAATGAGCATAAATAATCCTGATATTCAAAATTTATTTACGATAAATATAAACATTGTACATTAATAAACTGTTATCCTATCATGTGATGTCTTGGTTTTGTGCATATTTTACAACAAAATATGTTTAAATTGTGCAAATCAAAGAATATATAAATTTAAGTTGATTAATATTGAATTTGATGTTATAATATAATGTAATCGGGTAATAACCCCGTTTGCATCAAGATTTTGACGCCTACTTCAAGGAGGAAGCTTTCCATGAAAAGAATTACTGCGTTATTGCTCCTCACAGCAATGTTTGTGGCAGTACTCGCCGGATGCGGCTATGACCCTGAGGACACCGGTTCCATTATCCCGCTGTATCTCGGCGCCGAACAAAGAAATTTCGATCCCACGCTCACGCTTTACGATAAGGATACCGTAAAATATCTTGAACTTATAAATGAAGGTCTCACCGTGGTCGGAGAAGACGGAACCATTTCAAAAGGTCTCGCGAAGAATTGGTATACCAAATTCGACGAAAAACGCGGTGAATATTACCTTTATATCGAGCTTTATCCGTCTAAATGGAATGACGGCCGCTCGCTTATTGCCGATCATATCGTATACGCATGGAAGCGTCTCCTTTCACCTGAAACCAAATCGCCCGCTGCCGCTCTGCTTTATGACATAAAAAATGCCAAAGCGGTAAAGGCCGGAGATATGTCGATAGATTCAGTCGGCATCGCTTCTGTCGACAACTTACTTATCGAAATTCAGTTTGAGAAAAAGATTGATGTCAATCTCTTCCTTGAGGCTATCGCCAGCCCGTCGCTTGTCCCGATACGTGACGATGTTGTCGTCGGAGCCAACGCGGCTACCTGGGCCACCACACTTGAAGAGCTTGCCACCAACGGACAGTTTACTATCAAGGATATGACCCAAAAGACCTCCTGCGTAATTGAAAAGGCGACAGCATATCGTGAGAACGATGAAGAAGATGTCAGCCCGATCAAATATGTTAAGCCGCTTCGTCTTCTCATAGATTTTACAAAGCCTATCAGCAAACAGATTGATATGCTTAAAGCAGGCGAAATATATTATGTAGGCGGGCTTGATAAAGCTGCATATACCGCAAACGCCTCATCGGCGAAAACACAGGCTATGCTTTCCGTTATGACGGTTTTCTTTAACTGCACAAAGCCCGCGCTTGCCAAGGAAGAGGCTAGACAGGCATTGAGCACCGCTCTTGACAGAAATCAAATCGCAGATATCGTGGGCGCTCCGAATAAGCCGGCAACCGGATTTGTAACGCCCGGAATTTTTGACTCAACTATGAAAACCTCCTTCAGAAGTGTCGGAGGAGACATCATCTCCACCAATGCCGATGTAGCAAAAGCAAAATCGCTTGCTTCATCCGGCGGACTTAAAGGCACCCTGACTCTTGCATGCAAAATAGGCGAAGTAAACAAAGCGGTCGCCGATTATTGTGTATCCGCATGGAAAGAGCTTGGCGTTACCGTTACAGTAAATGCAATGACGGATAAAGATTATACCGCCGCTCTTTATTCCGGCAATTTCGATATGATTCTTCTTGATTATCAGGGACTTTCTACGAGCGCATATTCCTTCCTCGCTCCGTTTGCAACTCGTTATTCCGGCGAGCCGGTTTCCGTTGAAGACAACAGTAAAGGATACACACCGAGCGTCACAGGATTTGAAAATGCCGAATATGACGCGGCTATCGATGCCGTCCTCGCCGCTACAACCCGCGCTGACAGGGCTTCGCTTTTACATACAGCTGAGGGTTTGTTTGTAAAATATATGCCAGCCGCTCCGCTCGTATTCTATTATGATTCGTATCTTGTTTCATCTGAGCTTACCGGATTGAAGAATTCCGCCTTCGGCACCCGCATTTTCAAGGATGCTGTCCTTAAAAATTATAAGGACAAGAACGCGGCATATCTCGCAAAAAAGGATGCGAAAGATAAAGAGAATACAAAGTCTGCCTGAAAACGATTACAAAAGTTCACGGGAGAGAACCGCTTTCGGTTCTCTCCCGTTTTTAAAGAATTCCTTGTCATTAAAACGGCAATATAATAATCCTTGTCTTATTAAGAGATAAAAGCCCATATATCAAATCCTTTCCTCTCTTTAAGCGGTGATTATTTAATTGCCGCGTTAATAATAAAAAGGATTGAAAGATAAACCTAAAAATGGGCAATATTTGCCTTTGCGGTTTAACAGCTCATTTCGGTAAGCCAAAACCGAAAAAGTTTACGGTTCGGCGGAAAGGTATGGATCATATACATGAAAAATTTTGATCTGGTAAAAAAAGAAATTTCAGAAGCGGCGGACAGAAACGCCGCATATATACTGGAAAAAGCAGAAGATATTCTGAAAACCCCGGAGCTAGGATACAAGGAATTCAGGACATCGGAATATGTCAGACGGGAATTCAATTCTTTCGGCGCGCTGGAAAAAGCGCAGGTCGCGTACACCGGAGTGCGCGGAAGCATAGGAGATTCTTCGCCCGACGCGTTGAATATTTGCGTGATGGGTGAGCTTGACGCCGTCGTATGCCCGACTCATCCTTTTGCCGATAAAACCACAGGCGCCGCGCACGCTTGCGGCCATAACGGACAGATCGCCGTGATGCTCGGCGTCATGAGGATTCTGCGCGAATGCGGATTAGACAGGATCAGAGGAGTGCGCTTCACATTTCTCGCAGTCCCCGCGGAGGAAATGATCGACATAGATTACCGCCGCTCGTTAATTGCTGAAGGCAAAATTAAATATCTGTCCGGTAAGCAGCAGCTTATATATGAGCGTGAATTTGACAACTGCGATATATGTATGATGATCCATTCACAGCCCGGAGAGGAAACAGCCGCGTCGTATATCGGAGGCTCGAGCTTGGGCTTCGTGATGAAGACGATTACCTTCAAAGGAAAAGCGGCTCATGCGGGAGCGGCGCCTTATGAGGGAATCAACGCGTTGAACGCGGCAATGCTTTCAATGATGAATATGCACGCCGCGCGTGAAACTTTCCGCGACGAGGATAAGGTCAGGATTCATCCGATAATAGTAAAGGGCGGCGACGCAGCAAATATCGTGCCAGATAATGTTATTATGGAAAACACGGTAAGAGCGTACAATATGTCGGCGCTTGCCGACGCGGATGAAAAAGCCACGCTTGCCGTGCTCGGCGCGTGTATCGCAACAAGAGCGTCCGCCACGGTTGTCAGTACGCCCGGATATCTGCCGTTAAGGCAGGACAAGCTTCTATCGGAACGCTTCTATGAGCTTTCAAAGCAATTTATACCGCAATCCTCGCTGTATATGGGACGCGACATGATAGGCTCTTCGGATATAGGAGACGTCGGCCATTTGATACCGACGATTCAGCCCACAATGGGCGGTGTGACCGGTTCTGCTCATACCAACACCTTTTGCCTTTCTGACAAGACGGCATCCCTGATTATCCCTGCGAAAATTCTCGCCCAGCTCTGCGCAGAGCTGGTTTATGACGACTGCCGGCTAGCGGCGCGGGTTAAATCGGAATTTGTCCCAGTTTATACGAGAGAAGAATATATTGCTTATCTCGACGGATTGTTTTATACGAAAAAGCTTAATATACCGCAAGTTACAATAAAAGATATCTGATCGGAGTTTATATAAATGGAGACTCTCTCTGCCGCAGAAAAGCAGATCAAGCTTGATTCGCTTAAGGAAGCATGCGGAAAATGCAAACGCTGCCCGCTTGGTGAAACGCGTATTAATCTTGTATTCGGAAAAGGCTCGCCGGAATCAAAACTGATGTTCATCGGCGAAGCTCCGGGTGAAAAGGAGGATCTTTCGGGTATCCCGTTTGTCGGCGCCGCCGGAAAGCTTCTCGACAAATACCTTGCTTTTATAGGGCTTGAAGCTGATGATGTATACATAGCCAACATATTGAAATGCCGCCCTCCGCATAACCGCGATCCGCTGCCCGCGGAGGAGGACGAATGCATCGGGTATCTTCGCGAACAGGTTGCGATTATCCGCCCGAAGCTGATTGTCTGCCTCGGACGCATAGCTGCCATGCGGATAATAAAGCCCGATTTTAAAATAACCTCGGAGCACGGAAAGTGGTTTAAAAAAGGAGACTGCCTTATAACGGCGGTCTATCATCCGGCGGCGCTTCTCCGCGACCCGCGGAAAAAAGGGGAAATGCTCGACGACTTCAAGGATATTGAAAAAATATTGAAAGAAGAAAATCATTCTGACTCTATATAGTAAAAATTCCGAATTAGTTACGGTATAGATATGATTATATTATACCGACTTTAAACGGAGCAGTCATGAAAAAGAAAATCGTTCTGATCATAATTCGTTCGGTAATTTTCATTCTTGCGACATTGATGATTGTTGTATTAATTCTGACGCATATCCCGCGTAGCTGGAGCGGAGAGTGCGGTCTTTCTCCGGCAACGGATGCGGATCATTACAGCAAAGAAGCTGCGGAATTTATCGGGCTGATATTATGTAAATATGATATCAAATACCGCAGAGTGCTTTTCAATACGGTAAAAATTAATATGAAAATTGATCTTGCGGATATATCGCTGGATGAATCATATGAATATCGAGATCCGATAACTCCCATATCTAAAATATCAGATGAAATAAAATATATCGGATCGTACAAACCCGGATACGAAAACATAGCACATAACATTTCATGCGAAAAAACGTATGAAACGGAATCCGGCAGGCTTGTCATTGAGAATATTCGGGTCGAGTATGGACCTGATAACGAAAAACTGCAGTTGCAAATCAAAGGAAAGCTGTATTCCGACGATGTGATATACCATACATTCAATATTAAATATATAATGTCTACTGAATAATTGCCATTTTCGAACGCAAATCATTGATTTTGGAGTTAAGTATCCATTGATTGCCGCCTGGGCAGATATTATAAAGCTCCGGGGCTTAGCCCACTTTGCTACGCTCTCCGATTAAGAGCCCATTTGAAAAATGGCTCTTAAGAATCCCAGGAAACTTCCATGTAGGAATTTTATGTTGGTATACCTAATATTAGAGTTTCTTGCCAGGCTTCTTTTCAAAGAAGCTGCGCATCCTTTTTTATAATTTTCCGCGGCTTTCACATCGCGAAAGCCGCATTTTTTTCATTTTGACAGAAATTCATATATACAAGAAAGCGGATTTGTGTTATAATAAGTCTGTATAAATGTAAGAAAGGGCTTCTTTAGCTATAAAATGACAGAGGAAACCTCCGATATAGTTGTCGGGCGCAATGCTTTGCGCGAATTGCTGAAATCCGGAAGACAGATTGACAAGCTGCTAATTCAGTCCGGTACGCGTGAAGGCTCGGTTATCGAGCTGATTGCGAAAGCAAAAGATAGAAAGATACCTGTAACAGAGGTGTCAAAATCAAAGCTTGATGAGATCTGCGTACGGGCCGGCTGTGCGGCAAATTCACATCAGGGAGTCGCCGCATATACCGCCGTAATAGAATATGCTTCGCTTGACGACCTTTTTGCCGAGGCGGAAACGCGTGGAGAAAAGCCGTTTTTTATAATGGCCGACAGAATTTCAGATCCTCACAATCTCGGAGCATTAATACGTTGCTGTGAAGGAGCGGGGGCGCATGGAATTATCATACCTAAACGCGGGGCGACAGGCGTCGGAGCCGCTGTTATGAAATCTTCCGCCGGTGCCGCCGAATATTTAAAAATATGCCGCGTCACAAACCTTGCGGAAACCGCTGAAACGCTTAAAAAGCGTGGTGTATGGCTTTTTGCGTGCGAATCCGGAGGGAAAAAATATTGCGAAGCCGATTACGATCTTCCGCTCTGTCTGATCCTCGGAAGTGAGGGAGAGGGAGTGTCGCGCCTTTTACGTGACAAGAGCGATTTTGTTATTTCAATTCCCATGCGCGGCGCCGTTAATTCTCTGAATGTTTCCTGCGCCGGTGCTGTGTTCATGTATGAGGCGTTAAGAAACAGACAAATCTGTGCGGCTTCCTCGGACACATAATTAATCATTCATTTTTGAATAAAGCGACAGAACAGAATATAACGATAAACTTCCGAAAATGAAAAACGATCATTTAAGACGGACGTTCAAAACACAAGGAGGAAACGGATTCGTGCGAATGCAATGCATGTACGATACTTATGCGTTACGCAACGGTTCCGGCTGAAGAATGGCCACAGTATATAAAATAGTACGTAAAAAACTGAAATCTTCACCAACACCGGCATCTGCAAAGGCTGCCGAAGCCGATAAATTTGACACAAAGTCATTTACTCCGGCAACGAGTGCCGACACAATAAAAAAAGAACTCCTCGGAATCCTCGGAACGTCGAAGGCGCCGTCTTCTTCTCCGTCCGGCTCTTCCATTCCTTCTTCCGACGCGACAACGGTGTTTAAGCCGGTATCTGATGTAAAAGATAAATCGGCGGATAATACGAAAAAGCCCGAAGAAAAGCCTATAAGCCGCAGCAAGAATTCTCCGCTGGAGTCTTATGTCGGTTCAGATCCGAAGACGAATAAACTGAAAAGTTCGGTGGGCCAGAAAGTCAATGAGATTTACGGCGCATCCAAATCCGATGCGGCGGTAAATGAAAAAGCAAATGAAGAAGATGAAAGCTCCGACGAGGCTGACAGAATTCTTCGCAGCGTTTTCGGCGGTGAATACGAACCGAAAAAGAAAAAAGATAAAAATAATAAAACTTCCGATATTCTGTCCGCTGTAAAACGAGCAGAAGAAAGCAAGCCCGGTCCGGAGCAAATGCCGCGTCCCGCAGATGCGGCGGCAAAAGCTGTGCCGGATATATCGGAGATAAAAGCCGCTAAGCCCGACACGGACAGCGCGGATAAGACAGACAATAATATTGAAAAAGCGAAGATTATATCCGAACCGGCTTCCGAGGAAAAAGTAAACGAGACAATCGAAGACGACTCGGATTATGACGATGCTGATGAGGATACAAGAGAAAAAGAACCGATAGATGAATTCACTGCTCCGGAGCAGTATGACGAGCTTTCGGAAACATTGAAATCACGCGGAAGCAAGATGCTTCTCGCTTCTCTCTGGACTCTGCTGACGACTTTGGGATTGATATATCTTGAATCCGCCTGCTTTACCGACATATATCACCCGATATTCCTGATGCCGGGGAAATTCGGAATTGTATTTTTACTTATCGATCTCCAGTTATTATTTATCAGCGCTTTGTTTATACTCGGCAACCTCGCTGACGGCGTAAAAGCCCTTTTTAAAGGGAAAGCAAATTTTAACAGCGTCACTTTTGCGATTATGCTTACGTGCGTCATAAATGTCATTTCAAACATGATATTTAAAGCTTCATCAAATGACCTTATGCTCTATTCGACTATAGGTTCGCTTGCCGCGTTCTGCAATGCGTTATGCAGCACATTTGAAGCGAAGCGTGTATATGGGGCATTTCGTATAGTGTCAGCAAAAAAGCAAAAATATATCGCAAAGCGCCTTCCGCCTGACTGCGCCACCGGAAAGACTTTTTCTGAATATCTGCCCGAAAATCCAGATATATTTTCAATAGAAAAAACAGATTTCGTAGACGGATTCTTTAAAAATCTCAAGGCTTATCCCCAGTCGGATTCAGCATTCAAGATCAGCGTTCCTTTCTCCCTGATTGCCGGACTGATATTTGCCGTCGTCACATTTATTACAAGGAAGTCGGTTCCGATCGCGATAGATAATTTTACTTTGATGGTTCTGATGGCGCTGCCGCTCGGAGCTGTGTTTGTATCGGTATTCCCGATTTGTGCTCTTTCCAAACGCGCCGTTAAAACAGAAACCGCTTTAATCGGGCTTGATTCAGTCGAAAAATACTGCAATACCGCCGCGGTAGCGTTCAATGACAGCGAAGTATTCCCGTCAAAGGGGATAAAAGTTACTATAGTAAGGGCATACGGCAGTCATCGCATCGATAAGACGATTTTGTACGCCGCGAAAATATTTAAAAAGATCGGCGGTCCGCTTGCTACTGTATTTGAGAATTCCGTGTCGAGCATCGGCGGCGAAATTACCACCGATATAGAAATACTTGAAATATCGCCCGACGGCATATGCGCGAAGATAGACGGCCAGGAGGTCTTTATCGGAAACAAGGAATATATGCTTTCGTATGATTTCGGATATATAAAGGATCAGATAGATCAGGTATTCGAAAACTCGGTCGGACGCATAATGTATATGGCGATAGAGGACGAAATCGCGGCGAAATTCTATATTCGTTATGCGATAAGCACCGGGTTTGAAAAGCTTTTGCGTCAGCTTGGATCAGTCGGAATTTGCGCCTCTATACGCAGCTGCGATCCGAATATAGATAACGAGCTTTTAAAGCATCTCTTGAAAAAGGGAGATTATCCGGTCGGCATATTAAAAACCCCGGAAGCCGCAAAAACCCATCCTGTTTCACCCAGAGAGGACAGCGGCATTGTTTGCACCTCTACAACAGCAAATATGCTTCGCGGCTTCATCCTCGCGGATAAGATCAAGCAGAGGATAAGCGCGAATACTCTCGTGAAATTCATTTCATTATTACTCGGCGTATTCATGGTTGTATTCCTATACATAACGGGATTTTCGGACAAGCTAGACACATTCAGGATGCTTTTGTATCACGGGCTGTGGCTGCTTCCAATAATAATTCCGTCGCTTGTGGAATGATGTCCGCCGTTAAATAGCAGATAATTGAGGCGAAGCAGCCGTATGTTGCTTCGCCGACACATTTATATTTATATATTTCGGCAGCTGCCGAAACGCGATAAGAATATAGGGTATTAAATTATTAACAGGTCTAATAACTAAAAATTACAACAAAATTAAAAGCAGATATTGTTGTTGTTGCACAATCGATTTGAATACGATGATTCGAAAATTCGAGTTTTTTAGAGGCTGCCTAACTATACTTATACAACGGAGATGCAATATGGATATGCGAAAGAACGCGAATCTTATCGATGAATACGACAAGACCTGTCGTATGTGCGAGTATTCATCGCCTCTTTCCGACGGTATGCAGCTCTGCGATTATCACGGAGTCGTTTCTCCGTATTATAAATGCGCGAGGTTTTACTTTGATCTGACGAAGATCGAAATTTCACCAAAAAGGCTTGCGCAAAGCGAATCCGAATAGGTTAAGCGCGAAACAATGAAAGGTACGGAATATAAACAGATGGAAAAGAACAAAAAATTGATGCTCGGCAACGAAGCGATAGCACGCGGACTTTATGAAGCGGGATGCCGTCTCGTATCAAGCTATCCCGGGACGCCAAGCACCGAAATCAGCGAATGCGCCGCGAAATATGACGAAATTTACGCCGAATGGGCGCCAAATGAAAAAGTCGCGCTCGAAACAGCTCTCGGTGCGGCCATCGCGGGAGGACGCAGCTTCTGCGCAATGAAGCATGTCGGCTTGAATGTGGCGGCCGATCCGCTTTTCATTACCGGCTATACCGGCATAAACGCGGGGATGGTTATAACAGTTGCCGATGATCCGGGAATGCACTCTTCTCAGAACGAACAGGATTCCCGGCATTATGCCATGGCCGCGAAGCTTCCGATGCTTGAGCCGTGTGACAGCGGAGAAGCGCTTGCGTTTACGAAGCTTGCATATGACCTTTCCGAACAGTATGATACGCCGTTTATAATAAGAATGACGACCCGCGTCGCTCATTCACAAAGCCTCGTGCCGCTTTCCGACAGACAGGAAAGGGAAATAAAACCATATGAAAAAAACCCTCAGAAATATGTAATGATGCCCGCGTATGCGCGTCCTAAGCATAAGGTATGCGAGGACAGGCTCGATTCTCTCCGCGTGCTTGCGGAGAGAACGGATGCGGGAATAAACAGAATTGAATATAATTCACCAAAAACAGGAATAATCGCTTCAGGCGTTAATTATGATTACGCAAAAGAAGCCTTCGGTTTGGACGCTTCTTATTTAAAACTCGGAATGGTATTTCCGCTGCCCGAGAAGCTTATATTCGAATTCGCCTCAAAGGTGGACAGACTGATCATCGTCGAGGATCTTGATCCGATAATAGAAACTCATGTGAAGGCTCTCGGCATCAAATGCGACGGAAAAAACTTATTGCCAATTACAGGCGAATTCTCACACACAATGCTCCTGGAGCTGTTAAGAGGCAAAAAGACCGAAAAGCTTTCGATGGACGAAGCTCTGCCGGGACGTCCGCCGGTCATGTGCCCGGGATGCCCGCACAGAGGACTATTCTATACACTTAAAAAAATGAAGCTGACCGTAATGGGCGATATCGGCTGTTATACGCTTGGGGCGGCGCCGCCGCTCAGCGCCATGGATACTACATTATGCATGGGCGCGTCGATTTCATCAATCCACGGATTTACCAAAATCCGCCCAGATGACGCGAAAAAAACCGTGGCTGTCATCGGAGACAGCACGTTTATGCATTCAGGTATAACCGGACTTGTAAATATAACGTACAACAAAGGCATATCGACCGTACTGATTCTCGACAACAGCATAACAGGCATGACAGGACATCAGCAGAATCCGTGCACGGGCTTTACGCTTAAAAACGAGCCTGTTCGCGGGATTCTCCCGGAAAAGATAGCCGAAGCCGCCGGAGTCGATCCGGAACACATAAAAATCGCCGATCCCGGCGATCCTGCAGCTCTTGAAAAAATAATCGCCGCGGAGCTTTCCTGCGATTGCCCATCGGTTGTTATCGTCCGCCGTCCGTGCGCGCTTCTTAAATGCGTCAAAAAAGACAGCTTTTGCCTGATAGACACTGATAAATGCAAAAAGTGCCGCGCATGTATGAATATCGGCTGCCCCTGCATAAGCATCGGAGCCGACGGACGCCCGGTAATCGACAACTCGCTATGCACGGGCTGCGGTTTATGTGAAAAAATGTGCCGCTTCGGAGCAATAAAAACAATCAAAAGATAAATAAGGTTAGGAATATAAAATGACTAAAAACATAATGATAGTGGGCGTCGGAGGTCAGGGCAGCCTTCTTGCCAGCCGCATAGTAGGCAATGCCGCGATTGAGGCGGGATACGACGTAAAGGTCAGCGAGGTGCATGGTATGTCACAGCGCGGAGGCTCTGTCGTTACATATGTCAGATACGGCGACAAGGTCGAAAGCCCGGTCATCGGCGAAGGAGAGGCGGATATAATCCTCTCGTTTGAGCTTTTGGAGTCCGCACGATTTCTTCCTTTTTTGAGAAAGGGAGGAAAAATAATAACGAACACACAGAAGATAAATCCGATGCCCGTCGTCACGGGACAGGCCTCCTATCCGGAGGAATTGGCGGAAAAAATCAGACAAAAGGGCGTAAATATAATTGAGACAGACGCGCTTGCCCTCGCGGCAAAGGCAGGGAGTGAGAAGGCTGTCAACGTCGTGCTTATCGGATGCATGGCTCGCGACTGCGATTTCACAAAAGAACAGCTTCTGGCCGCGACACGGGCTTGTGTGCCCGCGAAGCTTGCGGAGATAAACCTCGCCGCGTTCGAACTCGGTTATAACGCATAAATTATAATTTAAGGTAATATTAATATGCAATACTACAACAAAATGCTTGAAACGGCGCCGCGTCATGAAATGAAAGCGCTGCAAAGCTATAACCTGTCAAGAACCGTAAGACGCATATACGAAAACGTACCGCTTTACCGCAGAAGAATGGACGAAGCGGGAGTAAAACCGGAGCATATAAAATCTATTGATGATCTTCACCTTCTGCCGTTCACGGTCAAGCAGGACTTAAGAGACACTTATCCTTATGGTCTGTTTGCCGTTCCGATGGATCAGGTCGTCCGTCTCCACGCTTCATCCGGCACGACAGGAAAGCAGATTGTCGTCGGATATACTGAAAATGATATAAAAATGTGGGCTCAATGCGTTGCTCGTTCTCTTTGTGCGATAGGCGCGACGAAAAAGGATTTCATTCAGATTTCATATGGTTACGGTTTGTTTACCGGAGGACTTGGGCTTCATTACGGGGCGGAGCTTTTGGGCGCTGCCGTAATACCGACTTCCACCGGTAACACCGCGCGCCAGATCCAGATCCTGCGCGATTTCGGATCGACGATAATATGTTCGACGCCTTCATATGCGTTATATATCATCGATTGTCTTAAGGAGAGCGGCATTCCGCTGTCCGAATTGAAGTTAAGAGCCGGATTTTTCGGAGCGGAGCCGTGGACCGACAACATGAGAAAGCAGATTGAGGCCGGACTTAATATCAAGGCATACGATATATACGGTCTAAGCGAAATCACCGGCCCCGGTGTTTCCTTCGATTGCGAATGTCAAAACGGACTTCATGTAAACGAAGATCATTTCGTGCCGGAAATAATCAATCCGGACACGCTTGAGGTGCTTCCGGACGGAGAAAAAGGAGAGCTTGTATTTACCTGTATAACAAAAGAGGCTTTCCCGCTGATCCGATATCGGACCCGTGATATAGCTTCGATAACTCATGAGCCTTGCTCATGCGGAAGAACGCTTGTGAGGATGTCAAAGCCGCAGGGACGCAGCGACGATATGTTAATTATCCGCGGAGTAAATGTATTCCCGTCTCAGATTGAAAGTGTGCTTTTAGGCATAGGAGAGACATCTCCGCATTATATGCTGATTGTTGATAGAGTCAATAATACGGATACGCTTGAAATTCAAGTCGAGCTGTCACGTGAAATGTTCAGCTCGGATTCCGTTAAGCATCTTCAGGAGCTTGAGGCGTCAATACGTTCGAAAATCGATTCAACTCTCGGTATTTCCGCGAAGGTGACGTTTGTAGAGCCGAAGACCCTGGCGAGAACCGAAGGAAAAGCGAAACGCGTAATAGACAAGCGCGTATTGATATAAGTATTAATAAAGGAGAAACGCCATGATAATCAAACAGATTTCTGTATTTGTGGAAAACAGGCCGGGACGGCTTGCGGAAATAACCGCCATGATCGCCGGCTGCGGCGTAAATATCCGCGCGCTCTCCATTGCGGATACATCGCATTTCGGAATAATGCGCTGTATAGTCGATAAGCCTGAAGTGACGGAGGCGGTGTTGAGAAACGCCGGACTTACGGTCGCGATAACGGATGTCATAGGACTACGAATACCGGATTGTCCAGGCGGACTTGCCGAAGCGCTTAAATTTCTGGCAGATAAAGGATTTACGGTTGAATACGCATATGCCTTTATTGAAAAGACGGAAAATGACGCTTATGTCGTTCTTCGTATAGATGACGCGGAGCGCGCCGTCAAGGTCCTGAAAGCCAACGGTTATAAAGGCGCGGAGCCCAGTAAACAATAAAAAACAATATCAGTTTCTGCCGCTTTTAACGAGGCGGCAGAAAACACAGCATACAGCGATAACTGATTTATCGCGGCGATTATTATTACCATTTAAATAATAACAAACAGGCCCGAAAGGCGGGGAAAGACAGAATGAAAGAAAAATTTTATATCACCACAGCGATTATTTACGCGTCTGGAAAACCGCATATAGGAAACACATATGAGGTAGTGTTTACCGACACCATCGCTCGTTTTATGCGGCTCATGGGTAAAGACGTGTTTTTCCTCACCGGAACGGATGAGCACGGTATAAAAATACAGGAAAAGGCTGCGAAAGCCGGAATGGCCCCGAAGCAATATGTCGACAAGGTGGTCGGCGAAGTCAGACACATATGGGATCTGATGAATACAAGCTACGATAAATTCATCAGGACGACCGACCCGGAGCATGAACGTATTGTCTCGGAGATGTTCGATAGGTTTTATGAAAACGGCGATATATACAAAAGCGAATATTCAGGAAAATACTGTACCCCCTGTGAAACCTTTTTCACTGATAATCAGCTCAAGGACGGAAAATGCCCTGACTGCGGTGGAGAAGTAACGGAGGCACATGAAGAGGCATATTTCTTTAAAATGAGCAAATATGCGGACAGACTTATGAAATATATCGAGGATAATCCCGATTTCATAACACCGGAGTCACGCAAAAAGGAAATGATCAACAATTTTCTGAAGCCCGGACTCAGTGATCTGTGCGTTTCAAGAACGAGCTTTTCTTGGGGCATTCCGGTCAGCTTTGATAAAAAGCACGTCATTTATGTGTGGGTGGACGCGCTTTCAAATTATATTACAGCGCTCGGATACGATACAGACAAGTCAAAACAGGGCGAGCTGTATAAAAAATACTGGCCGTGCGATATGCATGTCATTGGCAAGGATATTTTACGATTCCATACAATTTACTGGCCGATATTCCTTATGGCGCTCGGCGAGCCGCTTCCTAAGAAAGTGTTCGGACACGCATGGTTTTTAAACGGTATAGACAAAATGTCGAAATCGAAGGGAAATACTATATACGCGGATGAGCTTTGCGAATATTTCGGTACGGATGCGGTAAGGTATTATCTTTTAAGTGAAATGCCATATGCGAACGACGGAACAATAACATATGAAGCTGTCATAAAGAAATATAATTCCGAGCTTGCAAATACACTCGGCAATCTCGTGTCACGTACGCTCGCGATGACGGCAAAGTATTTTGGTTCCGTAATACCCGAGCCGGGTGATCAGAACGATATTGACAGAGAGCTGATCGGAGAATGTGTATCGAGAAGTACAGAAATCATTGAAAAGATGAAGGAATACCGCGTCTCAGAAGCTCTTGAAGCGCTATTTGATATACTGCACAGAGCAAACAAGTACATTGATGAAACTTCGCCGTGGGTCCTCGCCAAGACGGAAGAAGGAAAAAAGCGTCTTTCAACGATCATATACAATTTACTTGAAACAATTCGCATAGCGGCGGTATTATTGAATCCCTTCATGACATCGACCAGTGACAAAATTCTCTCATCGATCGGCGCGGAAAGCGGAGATTTTTCGCTTTTAGGCTTCGGCGGCCTTGTTCCCGGCGGAAAGGTGACGGATTGCGGCATACTCTTTACCCGCATTGATGAGGAAAAGCTGCTTAAGGAATTATTCGAAAAGCATAACCCTCTCGCATCCGTATCGGAAGCGCGAACGGAAAAAGCCGAAAAAGATAAATCCGCTTCTTTGCCGGAGGGTGTTATATCTATAGACGAATTTGCCAAGGTAAAGCTTCGCGTTGGCGAAATTCTTTCATGCGTTCCGGTTAAAAAATCCGACAAGCTTCTCGCAATGCAGGTTGAGCTGGGCGGAGAAACGCGTCAGATAGTTTCCGGAATTGCGAAGTTCTACAAACCGGAGGAGCTTACAGGCAAAAAGGTGGCGGTTGTTTACAACCTTGCCCCGGCTGTTTTACGCGGGACCGAAAGCAACGGTATGATACTTGCGGCCTGCTCTGAAGCCACAGGCGAAGACGGAAGCAAGAACGAAACGGTAAACGTCCTATTTATAGATCCCGCGGTGAAAAACGGTTCGGTCATACGCTGAAAATGGGTATTATAGATACGCACGCGCATTATGACGACGAGAAATTTGAAGGCGACAGAGACGAGGTGATTCGGTCGCTGTCTTCGGCGGGTAGAAAAGACGCTGACATCAACCCTCTTGGGATATCGTATGTGATAAACTGCGCCTCGGATCTCGCTTCATCGGCGGCAGGGCTGAGGCTCTGCGAAAGATATGCCTTTTTCCGCTTTGCGGCGGGCGTTCATCCTCATGAAGCGGCTTCATATGATTCCGGATCTGCGGATAAGATAACGACATTTTTAAAAAGTCCATATGCGGTCGCCCTTGGTGAAATCGGGCTTGATTATCATTATGATTTTTCGTCCAGAGAAAAGCAGAGAGAGGTATTTGCCGCTCAGCTTTCGCTTGCCGGGGAGCTCGGATTTCCGGTCGTTGTACACGACAGGGAGGCACATGGTGACGTTATGAATATCATTTCGGCTTATCCCGGGACATATGGTGTGATGCATTCATTTTCGGGAAGCCGCGAAATGGTCAGAGAGCTCGTGAAACGCGGATATTATATCTCATATTCGGGTTCGGTCACGTTCAAAAACGCCGATCGCCTGAGAGAGACTGTTTCTTCTGTCCCACTCGACCGGCTTCTTGTTGAAACTGATTCGCCGTATCTCGCGCCTGTTCCTTATCGCGGTCGGAGAAACGACTCGAGGTTTATATATTCGACGTTATGCACTATAAGCGGTCTTATCGGAAAAACACCGGAGGAAGCGGCGAAGATAACATCGGAAAACGCAAAAAGACTGTTCGGCGCCGATAATTTCAAGGTTTAATCTAAAAGCGTACTATACCTGCCCGCGTCGAAAAATTCATAATTTTATGATATAATCATGTCTATTGTTAGCAGATATTATATTAAGCTATCAACAAATATTCGAGGATTATTAATATGCATTACGTTTTTTCAAATAAAATGGAGGGTATGAAGCCCTCTGCGATAAGAGAAATATTCAAATCCCTGACCGATCCGACAATCATTTCATTTGCCGCCGGAAATCCATCACCGGAATCCTTTCCGACTAAACAGCTCGGAGAGCTTTCCGCAAAGATATTTTCCGACCCGGCGCTCTCAAATACCGCTCTTCAATATAGTATCACGGAGGGATATCCTCGTCTCAGAGAACAGGTCGCGGCGCGTCTTCGCGATAAATTTTCGATCGGCCGGGAATTTGATTCGACAATAATTACCTCCGGCGGACAACAGGGGCTTGATCTCGCGTGCAAGGTTCTCTGTAATGAAAACGATGTCGTTATATGCGAAAATCCGAGCTTCATCGGAGCTCTCAACGCGTTTCGCGCAAACGGAGCAAAGCTTATCGGGCTTAATTCGGGAGATGACGGCATCGATCCGGAGAAACTGGACAAAACGCTTGAAAATGAAAAGCGCGTGAAGCTTATTTATCTTATCCCGACCTTTCAGAATCCGTCCGGCATCACGACATCTCTTGAGAAGAGAAAAGCGATATATGAGATCGCCAAAAAGCATGGAGTTATGATCATGGAAGATAACCCATACGGCGAGCTCAGATTTGCAGGTGAGGAAATTCCGACGATTAAAAGCTTTGACGATGAGGGAATTGTCATTTATTCAGGGAGCTTTTCAAAGATACTGTCAGCCGGGATGCGCGTCGGCTTTTTGTGCGCTCCGGAGCAGGTAATATCAAAAATCGTCGTCGCCAAGCAGGTCAACGACGTACATACGAATATTTTCTTTCAAATGCTTTGTTCAATGTTTATTGACGAATATGACCTTGACGGACATATCGCATCGATAAAACGTCTTTACGGTCATAAATGCGCTTTGATGCTCTCTGAAATGGACAAGAGCTTTCCGGAAACGGTAACTTATACGCGTCCGTGCGGCGGAATATTCATCTGGTGCGCGATAAAGACAAATCCCGACGGAACACCTTGCGCTGACTCCACGGAATTTGTCAAGGCGGCGATAAAAAACAAGGTCGCGGTCGTTCCCGGCGCCACCTTCAATGCAGATCAGGCTTTGCCTTCAAACGGCTTCAGGCTCAATTATTCAACTCCCGCCGACGAACAGATTGTAAAAGGCATCGGTTTGCTTGCAGAGTTATTAAACAGCGGCCGCTGATTATATTTATATCAGGAGGATTATTCTAATGCCAGGTGAAACAAAGAAGATCATTTTTTCCGGAGTACAGCCGAGCGGAAATCTCACAATCGGAAATTATCTCGGAGCTCTTAAAAACTGGAAAATATTCCAGGATGAATATAACTGCTTTTATTGTGTCGTCGATATGCACGCAATCACTCTGTATCAGGAGCCGGCGTCGCTGAGACACAGAACATTGGAAACCTTGGCGATATATATCGCATGCGGGCTTGATCCGGACAAGGTTACTTTGTTTGTTCAGAGCCATGTTCCGGCACATGCGGAGCTTTCCTGGGTACTGGGATGCAACACTATGTTCGGCGAGCTTTCACGTATGACCCAGTTCAAGGACAAAGCTGCAAAAAATGAAAAAAATATCAACGCCGGTCTGTTCACTTATCCTGTGCTGATGGCCGCCGATATTCTTCTTTACCAGGCGGATCTTGTTCCTGTCGGAGAAGATCAGAAGCAGCATATCGAGCTTGCCCGTGATGTCGCGGAAAGATTCAACCGCGTTTATTCACCGACCTTTGTCATACCCGAGCCATATATGGTCAAGGGCGGCACAAAGATAATGAGCCTTACTGATCCGGATAAAAAGATGTCAAAATCCGATGATAATCAAAATTCCTTTGTTCTCATACTCGACGACAAGGATACAATAATTAAAAAGTTCAAACGTGCCGTCACCGATTCCGGATCCGAAATCAGATATAATTCGGAAGGCGGCGGAATTTCGAACCTGATGAACATATATTCCTGCTTTACCGGTAAAAAGCCCGATGAAATCGAGCGCGAATTTGCCGGAAGCGGATACGGGTATTTCAAAGAAGCGGTGGGAGAGGCATGCGCTGACGGTCTGGCGGGAGTCAGAAGCAGATACAATGAGCTGATCAGCGATATCCCATATCTCGAAGCCGTTATGGATCACGGAGCACAAAAAGCATCTGCGCATGCGGGTAAGACACTTTCAAAAGTATACAGGAAAATAGGGTTTTACCGTCCAAACATAAAGTGATCTTTTATCATATTATTAACTCGCAATTAAATTATTACCGCTAAAAGAGAGAAAAGATTCTTGTATATGGACTTTTCTTTCTTATAAAACAAGACTTATTTAATTGCCGTTTAATAAATAACGGTTAATTTAAATCAAGGAATATTATCAAGGCGGCAACAAAATAGCCTTTTGCATAGTCAAAAGCTTTAAATAGCTTTGGATATGTAATTATTTTATTACCGAGTTGATAATAATAAACAGAAAGCAGATTTTTATGGTACCAGATATCAACACGCTTATAATCGGATTCCTCGCACTGATCTTTTCCGGAGTGTTATCTTTCGCGCTGACACCTCTAGTACGTGTTTTCGCGATCAAAATCGGGGCGGTAGATGTGCCGAAGGACGAAAGGCGGATGCATAAAAATCCGACTCCACTTCTCGGCGGGCTGGCAATATATATCGCGTTTGCAGTGACTGTTCTGATGTTCGGTAATCTTGACAGGCAGACGTGGGGGCTTCTGATCGGATCGGCTGCAATTGTCACGGTCGGCGTGATTGATGATATATATGATCTCAATCCGTGGGTCAAGCTTGGCGGACAGATAATTGCCGCCTCTGTTCCCGTGCTTATGGGACAGGTTATCTCATATATAAATATCTTCGGGAATTATATCTTTTTTGGCTCGTGGAGTATTCCGGTCACGATATTCTGGATTGTCCTGCTTACTAACGCTGTAAATCTGATAGACGGGCTTGACGGGCTGGCATGCGGTGTTTCGACAATATCCGCGGTCAGTCTGATGGTTTTCGCAATTTTAAGGGCGGAACCGTCTGTGGCACTCATTACCGCTATTTTAACCGGCGCATGTATTGGCTTTTTACCTTCAAATTCAAATCCGGCGAAAATATTCATGGGCGATACCGGAGCGCTTTCGCTTGGATATATTCTGGCTGTTTTGTCTATACAGGGACTTTTCAAATTCAGCGCGGTCATTTCCTTCGTTATACCCTTCATGATGTTCGGACTTCCTTTCGGAGATACATTCATCGCTTTTTTCCGCCGCCTGCTATCAGGGAAAGATCCGTTCAAAGGAGACCGCAGTCATCTGCATCACAAGCTTATCGATCTCGGCTTTTCGCAGAAACAATCGGTCACTATTCTATACTGCATCAGCGCTATATTCGGCATAGCCGCTATCATGTTTTCGGAAGAACGTATAGCGGCGGCCGTCATGGTTATAATTGTGGCAATAATTATTGCTTTACTAAACTGGAAGGTTTTTCATTCCGATGACAGCACGCGCAAAATGACAGGCTTTGACCTCGCTCAAAGAGATTCAAAAAACATCAATGCTTCTCCCGAAAGTTCTGATACCGGCCTAGACAAAACATCGGAAAAGACAGACGCTCCGCATGAAACGGTCTCGGCTGTTTCTTCCGCCGCTCCGGCTTTTGTAAAAAAATGAAAATCAGCGAAATTGCGAAGCGCATAGTAAAAACAGCCGCGGGCCTTTCAGCGATCGCGGTGATTTGCTTTGCGCTTCTTTTCTTTATAGTCAAATATGAAATTTTTACTCTGCCTGATTTTATAAAGGAAATATTTGTTAAAACGCCTGAAACCGTCCCCAAATCCGAACCTGATGAGGAGGACATTTTTACCGTTCTGAAAAGCCCTGACGCATATTGTGATAAATATACCTTTACCGAATTGACAATAAAAGCCGCACGCTCATTGCTTTCTTCCATTTCGGAACCGGCCACGTTTTATCGTGAAAGTCAGGTGACGCTGCGTGACGGAGCTGACGAAATGACGTCACTATGCAAAATATACAAGGATAAAGAAAAGTTCAAACTTTACATTTCGGGCGAAGACGAGCGAACTGTTATCCATTCAGGCGGGAAAACATATATCTGGACATCCCTTACCGGGAAAAGTGTCGTGTATAATTCCGACAGCTTTTCATATTGTGAAGAGACAGGAATATGCGATATTTCTTATTTTCTATCCGAGGGAGACAACGCTTTGAGCGAGATCAGGCTTGCCCAGACCAATTACGGCAGCTATTTATATATATCATTTACTTATGAGCCGCTCAATCAGCGCGAGGAATACATCATATCGCTTGATTACGGAATAGTCGATCGGGCTTATTGTTATGAATCCGACAAGCTTGTTTATACCATGAAAACCGATAAATTCACACCTGTTGAATCATTAGACTTAGACGCACAGGCGTTTGAAATTCCAATTTCAAAATAAAAAGACATATAATAAAACACAGACGAGAACTATATCGACTTCGCCGTTCTGAGATACGATAAAGGCAATCAGCGCGATGAGTATCAGGTCATCCGTATCGATATTCGCAAGATTTGACGCAATAGCAGGAAGCCCGCTTTTAACGGGCGGAGCTTCATGAGCATTTTTATCGGCGGGCTGGAAGTCATGTCTGGAGTTTGGCTCCTGCGGTGTGCGTATCTGAGGAATGCCGTTTGTAAAACTGGTAGGGACAATACGAGGTTGAGATGAAGCAGGCCGAAAAGACTTATCCAATCCGCCTTCTTTGATTTTTTTTATATATTCTTCACGTTCCTTGGTGTAATTCAGGCTGCCTGAATACATGCCGCCCTCCTTTATTAAAGCAGAAGATCCTTTGCGGAATACAGAGTGTCAAGCGTCTTCATGGTTTTTACTACGTTATCGAGCTTTACGCGTTTTTCATTACTTACGAAAGGCTTCAAAGCACATAAAAGCTCGTTCCTCTCCTTGCATCCTTTTCCAAACAGCATTTTCAGTTCCGGCATATTGAGAAAATCCGATATTCCGCGTTTAATGCCGTCATCAGCAAATCCGCCTCCCGTGCTGTCATTTTGCTGGTTACCGGCAGGAACGGCTGTTTCGGGCTGAGAATGCTGATGCTCGTTTGGTTCGTTCTGCGGGAGATTCAGGGTTTTTGCGACAGCTGCTATGCGTTCTATTGCCTGCGGATCGGAAAGAATCGTTTTAAGCTTATCTGATAATCCATCCAAATATACTCACCTCTGTGTTTTATTATCGCTGTTTGTTACAGATTTTGCCGCTGACATTATTTGAGTGAGCTTATCCTCGCCAACAGCGGATGCGATAGTATTGAGATCCTGCTGTGATAACTGAGAAACTGTTTTTTTCAACTTAGGCATATCAGAAACAAAGCTTTTTGCTTTTTCCTGGCTGACGCCCAATGCAGTGGCCAGCATAAGTATCTGATCCCTTAAAAGCCCGTCGTCGGCTTCGGCAAGCTTATCAAGCACGTTTTTGTCAATTTCCATATAATTACTCCCTTGTTAATTTTATTTGTATTCAGTTTATTTTATGCCAAATATTGTTCGTCTGTCACAACTTTCGAAAGGATATATTAATTATGTATAAGTTTGTTCCTGATTTTTTACCTAATAAGGTTACCGTTTTTTCTATTATGGCAGCTGTTATGACCGGAGTGAGCTTATATACCGCTTCGGTAATTCAGCAGTATAAATGGCTCTTTCAGATACTGGCTGTATTTTTCGCGGCTTCGTTTATACAGCTGACCGTGCGATATATGCTGTCAAAAATGATATACATACTCGATGGGAACAAGCTTGTGGTGGTAAAGGAACAGGGAAAACGCGCCGAACAACTCTGCAAAATTGATTTATCTGCGGGTATAGCAATATTATCAAAAAACGAATATAAATCACATGCGAAGGAATTTGGAAATGTCGCCATTGTCCGCAATTTCTGCCGTAATTTTTTGCCGAGCGATGCTGAATATCTCCTTTTTGATTTTTCGGGAAAACTTGCGCTCGCGATATTTGAACCCGACACGGAAATGACTGTGGGAATAAACAATGTCATCACGGATTCAAAGCAGAAAAATATTTAAAAGTGAATAAATAATGCTTTTAAATTCACTTTTATTTCAGAATCATAACGAATTATTTTAATATTTGGAGCTTAGAATATACGCATGCAATTGAAATAATCAGATTGAATAATTGGGAGTGATTCTATATGAAAAAAACATCTGTGAATCGTAATGGCGTGAAGCTTAAAACAATAACGTTTATTGCCATTTGTCTTGCCGCAATTATGTGTGCGACATCATGTTCGTTTCTGACAGAGGGTATTAATACGCTCAAAGATGGCGATAATACCGAGCAGACAGATACGGCAAGCCAAAATTCGTCAGAAAAAGGCGGAGTTAAAGCCGATCAGGTTGCGGAAAAGAGCGAACTGAGCAAGCTTATTGACGGGGCTGGTGCGTCTGACGGAAAACGTTCCGGAATCGCTGATATCATTGATGAAATCGCAGACAGTGTTGTGGCTATAAATGTATCGGGAACAGCCACCGATTATTTTAACAGAACATATCCTACCGAAGGCAGCGGCAGTGGCGTCATCATCTCTACTGACGGATATATAATGACAAACAATCACGTCGTGACAGGCGGAAACAGCATAACGGTCTTTTTAAGAAACAAGGAATCATATCCTGCGACTGTCATCGGCGTGGATGAAGAAACAGATATCGCGGTATTAAAAATCAATAAAACAGGTCTTGCTCCCGCGAGAATAGGCATTTCATCCACTTTACGCATAGGAGACATGACAATCGCAATAGGAAATCCCCTGGGCGAGCTCCAAGGTACGGTTACCACAGGTATAGTCAGCGCGCTTGACAGGCAAATAACCATCGACGACCGCAGCATGGCACTTATGCAGACAGATGCGGCTATCAATCCGGGCAACTCCGGCGGAGGGCTTTTTGACTCAAACGGAGATCTTATAGGCATTGTCACGGCAAAACAATCCGCCGCGGGTATAGAGGGACTCGGATTCTTCATTCCGGTTGATAACGCCAAGCCTATTGTCGCCGACCTTATCGAAAGCGGCTATGTGACCGGGCGTCCTTCTATCGGCATTGATACCATCACGATTTCATCAAAATACAGCGCGATGATCAATGGTGTGAACTGGCTCGGTGTTTATGTATACAATATGGATAGTGACGGCGCCGCGGCAAAGGCCGGTATAAAGAGGGCCGATTATATTTCCTCGGTTGACGGTGAAACAATTTCAACGGAAGAACGTTTCTGGGAAATTATAAATTCAAAGAAAATCGGTGACAAAGTTGATATAGAAATAAAGCGTCAGAATGATACCATTACAATTACGGTGACGATTCAGGAAAAGAAATCATAAATATTCATAAGGCATACCTGTAAATCGCATTTTCAGGTATGCCATTTATTATTAACGCGTCAACAAATAATAACTGCTTTTAAGAAAAATGCTTTGATATTTTTTCTCTTGTTTAAAATTTTCATTATTATAATGCCGGGAAATGACGATATATGAAGGGGAATTTATATTTAAAATTACATGGTGATTGACTTTTTAGCCGATATGGGATATATTGTAGACACCGGCTATCCACCGAAAAATGTCAGACAAGGTAACCTCTAATAACAAACTTACATCAAAAAAAGAACCAGCTGTTTCGCAATTGATTTTTATAATTTTGCGAAATATCATGTTTTTAAAGATTACCTTAAGAAATATAAAAACAACCGGAGGAACAGCAAATGCAGCAGACACTTATCGAGCTTTCGGCCTTGATACAAAGAGGCAGAGCAAAGCAAGTCGGGGAGCTTGTCACAAAAGCTCTTTCCGAAGGAATAGATCCGCAGACTATTTTAACAGATGGCATGATCTCCGCGATGAGCGAGGTCGGAGATAAATTCAAGAAGAACGAAATCCACGTTCCGGAGGTGCTTATTGCGGCGCGCGCGATGAATTCCGCTCTTGCGGTTTTGCGTCCCGAGCTGATCAAGGCCGGAGTAGAGCCTGTCGGCAAGGCAGTCATTTGCACCGTAGAGGGCGACTGCCACGATATCGGCAAAAACCTTGTAAAAATGATGATGGAGGGCGCGGGAATCGAATGTATCGATCTCGGCGTTGACGTAGGAAGTGACAGGATAATCGAAGCGGTAAAGGAAAGCGGAGCAAAGCTTGTTTGTCTTTCCGCGCTTCTGACCACCACGATGATGTCACAGAAAAAAATTATAGATGACCTTAAAACAGCCGGTTTACGGGATAAAGTAAAGGTTATGGTCGGCGGGGCGCCGGTGACTCAGGGCTTTGCGGATGAAATCGGAGCGGATGCTTATTCTCCTGACGCCGCGTCCGCCGCCCAAAAAGCGATTGAGCTTTTAAAGAGCTTCTGATGAAGAGCGAACCGGAAAATGTCACGGTAAAGCTGATACATCCGGTATATGGCGAAAAGCTTTTAACGCTTTCGCGCGGAGAGGCAATCATGCCGTATATCGCAAAGCTCGGCGCTTATGCGCCATGCGGCGGCAGGGGCAGTTGCGGGAAATGCCGGGTATTGGTTTCCGGCTGCGTGCCGTCTCCAAGTGAAAGAGATCTCGCCATGATATCCGATGACGAGCTTAAAAGAGGCGTGCGCCTTGCCTGCATGTTGAGAGCGGAAAATATGATGACGATAGAAATATCCGAAATCATACGATCGGGAGAAATGGCTGTCGAAAAGGGAACTGACGAGACTTTCCTGTACTCGGGGCACGGCGTCTCGTTTGCGCTGGATATAGGCACTACTTCACTCGCGCTGGCGCTTGTAGACAACGCAAAAAAGAAAACCATAGAGGTGTTTTGCGCTGAAAACCCGCAGAAAGCTTTTGGCGCGGATGTGATGAGCCGTATCGAGTATTGCTCGCGCGGCGGCTTGAACGAGCTTAATTCATTAATAATATCAGAAATCAACGGACTGGTAAAAAAAGCAGCCGCCAAGTATGATGTGCCGGAGTCCGAAACAAACGGTATTTATGTATGCGGCAATATGACGATGCTGCATATACTGTTTGGCATAAATTGTACATCTATGGGCGTCGCGCCTTATAATCCTTTTTTTATTAATTCAAAAAACATTCTGTGCGCGGATATCGGAATAAAGCTGCCGGGCTTTTGCCGGTCTCTTCCGGGTATTTCCGCGTTTGTCGGCGCGGATATCGTAGCGGGCATATATTCTGTAACATGTAAATTCGGATATCCCCCGGACGGCAAGTACGATATACTGATAGATCTCGGTACAAATGCCGAAATAGCGGTTTTCGATGCAAATGAATGCGTTGCTTCGGCGGCGGCCGCTGGTCCGTGCTTTGAAGGTGCGAATATAGAATGCGGCATGCCGGCCGTAACAGGAGCGGTATGCTCGTTTTGCCTTTCAAACGGAAAAACACGGTATGAAACGATAGGAAAAGCCGAGCCCGGAGGAATATGCGGCACGGGCTTGATCGACGCCGTGGCATTTCTGCTTCGCGAGGGGTTGATAGACGAAACCGGAGCCTTCGAGGGAAGCGAAAGATACGATATCGCTCCCGGAGTTTACATATCTCAGCGCGATATCCGCGAGTTTTCGCTCGCAAAATCCGCTGTCCGCGCAGCGACGGAGGTTTTGATAAATATTAAGGGCGCTTGCTTTGACAGCATACGCAATGTATATGTCGCCGGAGGCTTTTCATCGGCAATTAACATAAGTAACGCCTGCGAAGTAGGACTTTTCCCGAAAAAGCTCGCCAAAAAGCTCATACCTGTATCAAATTCGGCACTGTCAGGAACACTTTTCTCGCTGCTTTCGGGTGAATTGCCGTCGGAAAGCCAGGCGCTTGCGCGTATCTGCAAGGGAGCAAGATATATCGACCTGGCAAAGCAAGCTTTATTTACGGATAAATTCATACAGAACATGACGTATGAAGAAACATATTAAACAAAAATTTTTATTAATTCGGCAACAAGGATTATTTAATTGCCGTTTTAATAATGAATAACAGAGACAAAATATAACAAAACGAATCGGAGGCATTTATGGCGTATAAAACCGTGCTTGATGATTTCAAAAAGTGTATTTCACGCGTAAAACCGGATAAAATACCGGCTTTTGCCTGCAGCGAGGAATTCGACGTCCGAATGAGCGGGAATCTCTACTGTGATTATAATTCCGACTCAAAGATCATGGCTCAAACTCAGATTGACGCCGTAAAGAGATTCGATTATGACTGGGCATGGCTTCAGGTCGACGATTGCATTGAATTCGAGGTGCTTGGGGTAGGCGTAAAGGGCAAGGGAAACATACTTCCCGCCACCTGCGATTATCGCCCGGCGAACTGGGATACGCTTAGCTCTCTGAAGCTTCCCAAGTTTAAAAAAGACGGCAGAATGCCGGTTCTGCTGGACGCGATTAAACGCGTAAAAGACGCTCTCGGAGAAAGTGTTGTAGTTGTAGGCAGAATACCCGCTCCGTTTTCTGCCGTAACGCTTTTATATGGCATGAGCGAATCGCTTATAATGTTATATGACGATCCGGAGCTATTCAAAGCCACAGAGAAATTCTGTGAGGAGCTTGTCTGCGGTTTTGCCATAGCTCAGATAGAAGCCGGCGCGGATGCGCTCTGGGTCGGTGACTGCAACGCCTCCGGACACTTGATATCGCTTGATTTTTATAAAGAATTTGCTTTCTCCGGCGCAAAAGCCGCTGCTGACGCAATCAGGGATGCGGGGGGATATTCGATTTACCACGCGAGTGAACACGATCCTGAATATATAAAAAATATGATTCTGACAGGAGTCGATGTTGTCAGCGCCGGACCCGGAATAGAAATATCGAAGGCGAAAGCCGTCTGCGATTTGCTTGACAAGGGCTGTATATGCGGAAATGTCGATCCGATTGGCACTCTGCTATATGGCACCCGGGCGCAGGTACGAGCGGAAACGAAGCGCATACTCGATGCCGGGGCGCGTTCACCTGGATACATAGCGAACAGCGGCGAAATGATACCGCGCGACGTACCGGAAGAAAACATACGCGCCATGATAGAAACAATAAAGGAATATAAAATTTAAAGACGCAAAACGCCTTATAATGAGGAGAGTTATGACAAATATACCCAGATCGGAACATCCCCGTCCGCAATTTTACCGTCTGGAATTTGAAAATCTGAACGGCGAGTGGGATTTTGAATTCGATTTCAGCAATTCAGGAGAACAGCGCGGAATGTTTAATCCCGACTGTCATTATTCCAAAAAGATCATAGTGCCGTTTTGTCCGGAATCGGAGCTGTCGGGAATTGGATACAAGGATTTTATGGACGCGGTTTGGTATAGACGCGTGTTCACACTTAAGAAGGAACAGCTAAAAGGCAGGGTAATGCTGCATTTCGGCGCAGTCGATTACGAAGCAACTACGGCAGTCAACGGTCATGTTATAGGCACGCATCGAGGCGGATATTCATCTTTTGAATACGATATTACCGCTTTTGTACGAGAAGGAGAGAATGTCATCACCCTCCGTGCCCGCGACGATACGCGCAGCGGAGCTCAGCCTTCCGGAAAACAAAGCCAAAGCTTCCGTTCCGCCGGCTGCTCGTATACTCGCACGACTGGGATATGGCAGACTGTATGGCTTGAATTCGTCCCAAAATATTACATAAAACGCGTGGATATAACAACCGATTATAAAAACGGAGCCGTTTATTTTGAAGCAATAACAGCTGGAACGGAGCAAGAAGCTTCGGTATCCGCCGAGATATTCTATAATGGCGAATCCGTAACGAAAACTGAGACCGCGCTTTCATACGGAGCCAATCTGTTATGCGCCCGCATCGATTCACCGAAGCTCTGGGAGCCGGGGAAGCCAGAGCTTTATGATGTGAAATACACGATGAAAGCATCGGGAAAGATATGCGACGAAATAACCTCATATTTCGGATTCCGGACGGTGTCAGTAAAAAACGGCGCCTTGAATATTAACGATAAAAAGGTCTTCATGCGCACCGTGCTCGACCAGGGATTTTATCCCGACGGCATATACACCGCGCCGACCGATGACGCGCTCAGACACGATATAGAGCTTTCCATGTCGCTCGGTTTCAACGGAGCGCGACTGCATGAAAAAATATTTGAGGAAAGATTTCTCTATTGGGCGGACAAGCTCGGATATATAGTATGGGGAGAACACGCAAACTGGGGCTTTGATCTCTCATATCCGGAGAATATCAAATATTTTCTCTCTGAATGGACTGAGGCGCTTGAACGGGATTATAACCACCCTTCAATAATTGGCTGGTGTCCTTTCAACGAAACATGGGATAACAATCACAGAGCCCAGGACAAGGAGATGATTTCGCTCGTATATCATCAGACGCGCGCGATTGATAAAACGCGTCCGGTAATCGATGTAAGCGGCGGATATCATACCGAGGATACGGATTTTTACGATATTCACGATTATGAGCAAAGAATTGATGTTTGGGCTGAAAGATACGGAAGGATAGAGCCCGGTAAAATATATGATCCGCTTGCTTCCCGTCAGTATTCCTGCGGCCAGCCGTATTGGATAAGCGAATACGGCGGAACCTGGTGGGCGCCCGGAAGAAAGGACGGATGGGGATACGGCAACGCGCCAAAATCCGAAGAGGAGCTGGCTGAAAGGTATTACGGTCTTACCACGACGCTCTTAAAGCAAGAAAACATCTGCGGCTTTTGTTATACTCAGCTCACCGATGTCGAGCAGGAGCAGAACGGGCTTTACTCTTACGACAGAAAACCCAAATTTTCTGACGAAACATATAAGAAGATCCGTGAGGCGAATACTTATCCCGCTGAGCTTGAAAAGAAACAAGACAGCACTGAAAAATAAGAGGCAAATATATGCGGCAAAGAAACGCGGCAAAGAAACGCGGCTTCTTTGAGAAGAAGCCTGGCAAGAAACTTCATATTTATGTTCAAAGAAATTTGCTTGATTATAAATAATTTTGTAATGAATATAACCGAAAGCTTTTTCAGATCTGTTTTCTAAAAGTGACCACATAACGCAATAAGTAATAAATTGTAATTAAAATGGCTGCCGCGGAGCATTGCTTCGCGGCAGCTTTCTTTTCGTAAAATATATTTTATATACAATTTCTATAATTACGCTCCGCCTGATTCCAGTTGATCACATTGAACCAGTCTTTGATATAATCCGCGCGGACATTGTAATGCTTCAAATAATATGCATGCTCCCATACATCTATTGCAAGTATTGGGCAAAGTTTGTTCTGAACGGGAGAATTTTGATTAGGCGTTGTGACGATTTTAAGTACTCCGCGATCTGAAACCAGCCAGGCATAACCTGAACCGAAAACCGACATAGCTGCTTTTGTAAACGCATCCATGAATTTATTATAGCTGCCAAAGCTTTTATCAATTGCTTCGGCCAGCTTGCCGTATGGCTTTTCTTCAGACGTTTTTTTGAGCAGGTTAAAATAAAAGCGATGATTGTAAACGCCGCCCGCGTTGTTCCGCACCGCGTTTTGGAGTTCCTTTGGCAAGCGTGACGCGTTCATAATCAGCTGCTCAAGCGACAGCTTCTGCAGATAAGGATTGCCGATAAGCGCGGCGTTAAGATTGTTTATATAGGTTTGCAGATGCTTGTCGTGATGAAGCATCATGGTTTTTTCGTCTATGTATGGTTCGAGCGAGCCGTATTCATACGGCAGCGGTAAATTTATAAAAGGATAATACTCGTTTTCCACAGGCACACCTCACATTATTGTTTTTATATAAGGATATGCAGGAGCTTTCCGTTGTATTCGTTTAATACTTTATGAATAAAAATCAAGGCTTCGTATAAAATAAAGCTGTAAGAATTAAATATATATAAAAATAAAGGATAAGGTGATTTATATGCCATTGTGGATAACCATAATCTTTGCAATAATTTCCGCATTAACCATTTTTGCTGTTGTGGGAGTATATAAGAGAGGCGAAAAGCCATATGCGGAATCGGCTCTTTCATCTTATGTTTTTTATTTGATTGCTTTTATTGCCATATGGATATTTGATTTACCGGTTCCGACATTTATCATTGTTCTTACGATGCTCACGGTGTTTATAAGCGGATTTTTCGGGCATTACCTGGGGTGGTATATAAAATCAAAGGTATTTGACCGGTATCTGCATGCATTCGGATCATTTTCTTTTGCGTTGCTTGCGTATTTTATGGTCACTGGAATAATTACGACCGGTGAATCAAAAATATTTCAAGCTTTATTCGTGTTTACCGCGGGGATGACGCTCGGATCTGTATTTGAATTGTCCGAGGCGTCACATGACAGAGGCAATGTATTGAAAAACCAAAAGGGATTAAAGGACACAAACATGGATATGCTTTGCGATCTTTTGGGCTCCTTTGCTGCGGGGGTGTTTTATTTCTTTTTATGAATGCGGCTTGCAAGGCGGAAATGAAGGATGTGGAAATCATCGGCATTAGTTCATGCAGTAAGGATAAAAAGCTCATAAATTCGAAATAAATATTTAGTGTTGACAAAATCTATAATAAATAATATAATGAGGAAGTAAAGGAATATAATTCCTTATATGATTATTTTATAAGATAGGTATTATGAAAGTTTACGACAGATTTCATTTGTCCTTACGCTTATGTACTGGCGTTCTTTTCAGCATTTTAATAACATGTTTTGTTTTAAGCGGATGCGCCGATCCTACCGATCTGAAGGGACAAAATACCGATTCATTTCCTGCTGCCGGACAAACCAGCGAAAAAGTCATAGCCGAAAAAGGTGTATACAAGAATTAATTAATTACCATTTTAATAATTAATACATGTCAGAGGAAATGAAAAATTCTATAAGATTCTATGCTCGTATAATACATTGCTAACGGCGTAATGCCAGGATAAAGCGGCCATTCAAAAAAGACTGTTATTTAAGCTTGTATTAAAAAAATTAAAATAAAACCGCGCTGCGAGTGATCGTTGCGCGGTTCTTTTCGTAAACATTTTTCTCATAACAGCATATCATACTATTGACCGCCGCATGATTATCACATGCAACGGTATAAGCGCCGTTGCGCGTGCCGGTGCTTCGTTCACGGGAGACAAACGAAGCACAACTAATATATTTTTAAGTCTCCCGGGAAAAGGAGCCTTTATGATAGATAAAACTCGTGCCGCATCGGGTTGCGGTAACGACAGGGACGCCGACGACGTTTTATGCAGAAATGACAGCGGAGCGTGCTGTATCGATACATATCGCATATACGATTCATGTCGCGCCCAGGAATGCATTGAAGATCTTCGGGTTTTCGTTACCGATGTAGGACAGGAGATCCTCAACAACGCAAACGCAGTCAGAGTAAAATCGTGCCGCATCCTTTGGACGCAGATATCGACAGAAGAAATGGCGTTCAACCACGGATATTTTCAGATTGATATCAGATATTATTTCTATTTGGTTCTCGAATGCTGCCTGGGGTTTGGAAATGCACAGGAAATACAGGGACTTGCGATTTTCGACAAAACAGTCATTCTTTACGGCGGAGAGAGCAATATATCTATATTCCAATCTGATATTTACCAGCAATTCTGCACAGCTCCTGATTATGGAGTGAATGTTACAACGAATCTGCCGCGCGTAATTGTCGAAGCTGCAGATCCTGTGGCATTGAAGCTTGTTGTTGTAGACGGATTAAATAATCCATATGGTACATGCCCGGTAAACCTTGAATCGATTCCGGCTTCCGTATGTTCCTGCTTCAACGGCAGCTTCTGTTCAAAATGCGAACCGCATAAAAATGCGTATATCACACTCGGTATGTTTTCGGTTGTTAGAGTGGAGCGCCCGTCACAACTCGTTATACCGGCTTGCGATCTCTGTATACCTGAAAAAATCTGTGATGTAATATCCGAATACAGCGATCCGTGCACCCTCTTCCGTTCACTTAACTTCCCAATTTCGGATTTTTATCCCTCTACCAATGCAACGCCTGCGAACGCGCAGACACTTTGTTCTTCACGCGTTACAGCCGAAATGAAAAAATAAAGAATTCTTTTAATCGATGATTTCTGCTTCGCCGCCGGCCGCCACTTAACCGGCGGCTTTTTTTGCTTGTGAAAGGTTAATAAACCGGTTTTATATCCGATAACTCGACCGTAAAACTATATATTAATGTATCCGACATTTATGAGAATACTTTGTAAATTATAAGAATTTTTTTTGATATATGTCATTTATTATAATAAAATGAAAAAAGTTGAAACTTACTATTGATATTTTATGATATTATGTGTATAATTGGTACATATTTTATTCATGATTCATTAATGGAGGAAAGCTATCTTATGGACAAATTCTTTAAGATTTCCGAACACGGTTCGAATTACCGAAGAGAAATCATCGGCGGGCTTACCACTTTCTTCGCAATGGCTTACATAATATTTGTCAACCCGAGCCAGCTTTGCAACGATTTCGCGGCAAGTATTTCGGGCGCGATGGATGCGAGTTATGCTGCCGGCGTTATGGTGGCGACTTGTATTGCCTCTGCTCTGGGCTGTTTTCTTACCGCGTTCTTAGCCAATGTTCCGTTTGCTCAGGCACCCGGTATGGGGCTTAACGCATTCTTCACCTGGACATGTTGCGTTGTTATGGGATATACATGGCAGCAGGCATTGACAATCGTTCTTATTTCCGGCATTCTTTTTCTCATCATCTCGGTTTCTCCTCTTCGCAGCAAAATTATCGCGTCGATTCCCGCCGGACTTAAATCGGCCATTGGCGCAGGAATCGGGCTTTTCATCGCCTTTATCGGACTCATTAATTCCGGAAAGGGTATAATAAAGCTTGATGGCGATCTCCATATCACCGGGCTCAATTTCAAGCTTAATGTTCTTGATGAAGCGGGAAATGTTACCGGCTCAGTATGGAACAAAGCGGCTCTTCTCACTATAATGGGCGTAATTATCATTGCCGCTCTTATGGCATGGAAGGTAAAGGGCGCAATATTCATCGGAATTATCGCTACTACGGTTATTGCCCTCCCGCTCGGCGTTACGTCTCTCCCGACGGCTGATTCATTCAACTTTAATGCCATAGGCGATATAAGCAAGGTTGCTTTCAAATTCGATTTCGCTGGGCTTTTCGGGCATGGAGTGCTTTCATTGATTACCGCCATAATCAGCTTCCTTGTAGTTGATATGTTTGACACAGTAGGAACGCTTATCGGCACTGCGGGCAACGCTGGAATGCTTGATAAGAATGGCAATCTCCCGGGAGGCGACAGAGCGCTCATCGCTGATGCTGCCGCAACCTGCGTCGGGGCCTGCCTCGGTACATCCACCGTTACCACCTATGTGGAATCCTCCGCCGGTATATCCGAAGGCGCAAGAACGGGGCTTTCATCCGTGATTGTCGGAGTTCTGTTCCTTCTCGGTATATTCCTTTATCCGATTGCCGGTATTATTCCCGGCGCGGCAACTGCTCCGGCACTTATCATTGTCGGCGTTCTTATGCTCAAGAGTGCGGCAAAGGTCGATTGGGGCGATATTGAAATAGCGATTCCGGCTTTCCTGACGATTGCTATCATGCCTTTTGCATACAGCATTTCGGACGGTATCGGATTCGGCTTTATTTCATATACAATAATTAAGATGGTTCGCGGAAAATTCAAGGAAATACCTGTTCTTATGTATATTCTTTCCGTTATCTTTATCGCGATGTATATTCTTAAAAATCTATAAATAGCGTCTTCGACACAGATACAAGTAATAAAGGGGAGATTGCTTTACGCAATCTCCCTGTTTGTATTAATTAGAGATATCAGTAATTCTCTTTGCGGACTTCAAAGAAACTTTGTGGATGTGAAACATCCACACCAGAAGCAGATATCAGTAAATAAAGAGATATCAGTAATTCTCTTTACGAACTTCAAAGTAACTCTGTGGATGTAAAACATCCACGCCTAAAGCAGATATCAGTAAATAAAGAGATATCAGTAATTCTCTTTACGAACTTCAAAGTAACTCTGTGGATGTTTGCATACCGGGCATACCTCAGGCGCTTTTTTGCCCATTACGAGATGCCCGCAGTTGCGGCATTCCCACATCGTTTCTCCTGATTTTTCAAAAACAGCTTTCATCTGTATATTGTTAAGTAAAGCGCGGTAACGCTCTTCATGGGATTTTTCAATTTTAGCGACTCCGCGGAACTGAGCGGCAAGAGCCTTGAAGCCTTCTTCTTCGGCATCCCTCGCAAAGCCTTCGTACATATCGGTCCATTCATAGTTTTCGCCTTCGGCAGCGGCGGCAAGATTTGCGGCCGTATCGCCAATCCCGTCCAGCGCTTTTAACCAGAGTTTTGCATGTTCTTTTTCGTTATTGGCAGTAGCTTCAAAAATTGCCGCTATCTGTTCATAGCCTTCTTTTCTTGCTGCGGAAGCAAAATAAGTATATTTGTTGCGAGCCTGCGATTCGCCGGCAAAAGCGGCGGCGAGGTTTTTTTCTGTTTTTGATCCTTTGAGTTCCATAATATTTCTCCTTTTATGTTTTATAGGCAACATTATTTATTGATTTTTTCTTGCTCCGGCACAATTTGGGCACCGTCCGAAAAAGATCATTTCATATCCTGTCACATCATATCCGGCGGGATATTTCTCCGGAATTGACAGCTCGTTCGCACATATTATATTAAAGTCCGATACTTTCCCGCAGCAAACACATTTAAAATGGAAATGCGGAGACACATTGCGGTCGAATATATCAGGGCCGTGCACAACGGCAACCCGCAGGATATCCCCTTCGCCGGAAAGCAGCTTCAGATTCCGATATACGGTTGCTTTGCTGACATTAGGACATTTTGTTGACACCGCATTATAAACTTCATCTGCTGTGGGATGGTCGCACATTGATCTCACTGCTTCGAGTATCAGAACCTTTTGAATGGTTGTGCGCTTGTTCATGATAATATTTCCTTATTGATATCAATTACTGATAACAGTATATCACAGCTTTGATGCCTTGTCAATACCTGAAACAGTAGATTCGCAGCTCATTCATAAAAATCTTAATTTCATAGTTCCCAAAGTAAGTTCCACGGCTGAATTTACAGTGGAAATATGATTGAAAAAATAACAGCGAAAATCAACTCCGCTGAATGTATGCTGCAGATTGTTGTCTTCGGTAACAATATACCGGTTATGATTATTTTAAATTTATAGATTTTTTAAAATTGCTATTGCATTATGTTTTAGAATGTGTTACAATGATACAAACGAATATGATGAAATTAAAAGAGTGGTTCGCCACTCTTTTTTGTGGTATTAAGGAAGCTTAAGATGTCACAAAAACAGACACAGCATTCCGTCCGAATTGCGGACACGGTCAAAGCTCTTATCAAGGATAAGATTTCTTCTCTCGGATATATTCTCTGGGATGTGGAATATTACAAGGAAGGCGCATATTATAATCTGACCGTTACCATCGACAGCCCGGAAGGTATTTCGCTTTCCGACTGCGAAAAGGTAACAAAGCAGATTGACCCGATTCTCGATGAAAATGATCCTGTTCCTGACAGCTATTATCTCGAGGTTTCATCGGCCGGACTCGAACGCGAGCTTAAAACGGATGACCACATACGCGCATATATAGGAAAAGAAATAAAACTCGGCTTTTTTACCGCACTTGAATCCGGAGACAAATCTATATCCGGTATATTAAACGGATACAGAGATGAGGAGCTTTCGGTCACCATCGATGCAGGACTGAATAAAAGCGCCGAAACGGGATGCGATAAAAAAGAGCTTCGAATTTTGAAAAGATCCTGCGCATATATTCGCAGTGTATATAATGAAAATGAAGCGAACGCTGAAATAATTGAAAGGAACGATAAGCAAAATGATCAGCAATGAATTTTTTGACGCACTCGAGGCGTTGGAAAAGGAAAAGGGCATACCGAAGGGCTATATGCTCGAAAAAGTCGAGGCGGCGCTCCTGACCGCATATAAAAAAGATACAGATGGACACAGTAATGTGAGAGTTTCTCTTGATATGGAGAAAAAAACAATTAAAATGTATAGCCAACGCACCGTTGTCGAAGAAGTAACGGATGACAAAAATGAAATATCGCTTGATGAAGCTCATAAGACAAATAAGAAAGCGGAGCTGGGCGATATAATTGAATTTGAAATAAAGCCCAAAAATTTCGGCCGTATTCCCGCTCAGACTGCAAAAATGGTCATCATTCAGGCCATAAGAGAGGCAGAACGCGGAATGATGATAAAAGAATATGAAAGCAAAAAGGAAGATGTCGTAACCGGCGTCGTCCAGATAATAGAGCCGGTCACAGGAAACGTGATACTCGAACTTGGAAAGAACCAGGCCACCCTGATGAAATCGGAGCAGATGCCCACCGACCGTTTCCGTGTCGGCGATCATGTCAAAGTTTTCGTTATGGAAGTTAAAAAGGAAACCCGCGGTCCGATCGTAATCCTTTCCAGAACTCATCCCGGGCTGGTCAAGCGAATATTCGAAATCGAGGTTCCAGAAATACGCGACGGCACGGTTATCATCCAATCGATAGCGCGTGAAGCAGGAAGCAGATCAAAAATCGCAGTATATTCCCGAGATGACGATGTCGATCCGATAGGCTCATGCATAGGAGTGCGCGGAATGCGCAAAAATAATATATTGAACGAGCTTGCCGGCGAAAAGATTGACATAGTAAAATATTCCGAAAAGCCGGAGGAATATATAAAGGCGGCGCTTTCGCCCGCTTCAGTGCTTTCGGTAAAGATGATCGGAGAAAGATCATGCCGTGTCACTGTCAGCTCGGATCAGCTTTCACTTGCGATAGGAAAAGAAGGTCAGAACGCAAGGCTCGCCGCAAAGCTTACCGGTTACAAAATCGACATCAAGCCGGATGGCTTTGTCGATGAACAAGAGGCGGATGAAACAGAAAACGCCTGATAAACTAATATATAAATAATTATATAAAGGGGTGAACCGGACGATGCAAAAAAAGATTCCGGAGCGCAGATGCACTGGATGCGGCGAATCAAAGCCCAAAAAGGAATTAATCCGCGTCGTGCGTTCGCCTGAGGGCGAAATATCGCTCGATTTCAAAGGTAAAAAACCCGGGCGCGGAGCATATGTTTGTCACGATCTGAAATGTCTGGCAAAAGCAAGGAAGACAAAGCGTCTAGAGCATTCGCTATCATGTGAAATACCCGACGAAGTTTATGGGGCGCTTGAAAAAGAAATGGCCGAAACGGCCGAAACAACGGAGGGCGAAGCCAAGGCTTGATACAATTAAATTCACAGAACGCGCGAAAGCTTTCCGCGCTCGGACTTATTAAAAAGGCGGGAGCGCTTGTAGCGGGAACCGAGCTGTCGGAAAAAAGCGTCAAAAGCGGAAAATCCGCGCTTGTACTTATAGCTTCAGACGTCTCTGAACGCACCGCAAAACGTATGCTTGACGCGTGCGCTTATTATAAAACAGAAGTGCGAATATCCGAATTCACAATGGACGAAATATCAACCGCTATCGGACTTGTTCGTCCGACGGCGGCAATATCGATAACGCGGCGAGAGTTTTTAAAGCTGGTTGAATCGGAGAATCGATCGGCAAATAACGGAGGGATCTCATGTCAGAAGAAAGAATAATAAAAGTCGGCGCGCTTGCAAAGGATCTGCAGGCAAAGCCGAAGGACATCATAACCGTATTGAAGGATCAGACCGGCATCGTCAAGACCACCTCGGCTTCACTTGACGAAAAAGACGTAAACGTGATCCTCGATTGGTATTCGAAAAAGACCCAGATACCTGATATAGATAAGTATCTCAAGGGTGAGCTTTATATAACCTCACCGGCCGCCGAACGCGCCCGCGCTGAAAAAGCCGCGGCCGCAGAAAAAGCCGAAGCGGATAAAGTCGCCGAAGAAAAAGCGGCGGCGGAAAAAGCTGTCGCGGATAAAGCGGAAGCAGACAGAGCTGCGGCGGAAAAAGCTGCCGCAGATAAGGCCGCAGCTGAAAAAGCGGCTTTGCAGCTGAAAAGTGAAAAACAGTCGCAGCAGATTCAACATTTGCCGCAGCAGAATACGCGTAAACTCCAGGATCATCCAAACCGTCAGAATGAATTTCCTAAAACGCAAAAGGGAGCAGCTTCAGTGCCATATACCGACAACAGCCGCCGCAGCATAAAGCAATCACCTGATCGCTTCGTCAGACCAACAGATGTAAAAAAAGCAGCAGAGCAGAAAAAAGAAAACAAGAAACCGTCGGATAACCACCGTATAGCGCCGATTATCCCCGCGCCCGGCACTCCCACAACTGTAGTCACGGCAAAAAGAGACCTTCGTATTATCGATACCAGATCAAATGACGTCGATTTATCAAAATACGATGAGAGAATATATGATATAGCGGGAGGACATGAAGATAGTAATGCTGCCCATTCTCGCCGCTCTTCTCAGAACCGGCCCGGGCAGAGGCCTGGATTTAAAAAAGGCAAGCCCGCAAAGAACACACGTCGTCAGGAGCCTGTCCGCGCAAAAGCTCCATCCGTCATTCATCTTCCGGAAGAGCTTTCGGTCAGCGATCTTGCCAGAGAGCTCAGAATTAAAACCGGTGATGTCTTAAAAAAGCTCATTTCCGGCGGTTTTATGGCAAATCTGAATTCGGCTATAGATTTTGAAACGGCTCAGATCATCGCAGACGAGTACGGAGTCACCGCAGAAAAGGAACATATTGTAACAATTGAAGAAAAACTTATCGATACGAGCGAAGATAAGAGCGAAAAGCTCATTCCGAGAAGCCCGGTCGTAGTTGTTATGGGACATGTTGACCACGGCAAAACAAGCCTGCTCGATGCCATCCGTCACACCAACGTAACTGAAGGCGAAGCCGGAGGCATAACTCAGCATATAGGCGCATACCGCGTTAAAATCAACGGCAAGGAAATCACCTTCCTCGACACTCCCGGACATGCCGCGTTTACCTCAATGCGTGCCCGCGGCGCCCAGGTGACCGATATCGCCGTACTTGTGGTTGCCGCTGACGATGGTATAATGCCGCAAACCATTGAGGCGATAAACCACGCTAAAGCGGCCGGAGTATCAATAATAGTCGCCATAAATAAAATGGATAAACGCGGCGCAAACCCCGATGCTGTTATGCAGGAGCTCACAAAGTATGACCTCGTTCCAGAAGAATGGGGAGGCGATGTGATTTGCGTTCCGGTCTCTGCTGTTACAAAAATGGGCATTGACAAGCTGCTCGAATCGATCTTGCTTGTTGCGGAAATGGCGGAGCTTAAAGCCAATCCCAACAGGTTGGCAAAAGGCGTCGTTATAGAAGCAAAGCTTGATAAGGGCAGAGGACCGGTTGCCACAATGCTCATACAAAACGGCACGCTTCACAACGGAGACATAATTATAGCGGGCAGCACGGTAGGCAAAGTACGCGCTATGCTCGACGATAAGGGCGCAACGATATCTGAAGCAGGGCCTTCGGTTCCGGTCGAAATTCTCGGACTTTCCGAAGTCCCCAACGCAGGAGATATTGTAAACGCAGTAGAAGATGAAAGAATGGCACGCACGCTGGCTGATCAGCGCCGCGCCGAAAAGAAAGAAGACGAATTCCGCTCCAACGCGAAGGTTTCGCTTAACGATCTCTTCAACCAGATAAAGGAAGGGATAAAGGAGCTGAACATTATCGTAAAAGCCGACGTTCAAGGCTCCGCGGAAGCAGTCAAAGCATCACTTGAAAAGATATCCAACGATGAGGTCAGAGTCCATGTGATACACAGCGGAGTCGGCGGTATAACCGAATCCGATGTCATGCTCGCGAGCGCCTCAAACGCGATTATCGTTGGTTTTAATGTTAGACCGGATAAAAACGCATCTGACTTGGCTTCACGCGACAGCGTAGATTTGCGCACATATCGTATTATATACGAATGCATAGGAGAAATCGAAGCCGCAATGAAAGGCCTGCTTGCTCCGAAATTCGTCGAAAATGTTATAGGAAGAGCGGAAGTCAGACAGACGATCCGCGTTCCGAATATCGGTATAATCGCGGGCAGCTATGTCCTTGACGGAAAAGTGACACGAAACGCGCAAATCCGCGTTCTGCGTGACAATATAGTAATTTTCGAAGATAAAATTTCCTCACTCAGACGCTTTAAAGACGACGCGAAGGAAGTTGCCACAGGATATGAATGCGGTATCGCTCTCGAGCGTTTCAGCGACATAAAAGAAGGCGATATACTCGAAGCCTTCATTATGGAAGAGATTGCAAAATAATATTATTAACTCGGCAATTAAATAATTACCGCTTAAATATAGAAAACGCTCCGGTATATGGGCATTTTCTCTTATAAAAACAAGGATCATTTAATTTCCGTTTAATGATAACCATCAGGAAAAGCCGCATACTTACTCCAACCTAGCGGCTTGATTCCGGTAAGACCGGTTGGAACGGAGTTGATTATAATGGCAAATTACAGAGCCGGACGAATTAACGAGAGCGTCGCACATGAATTAAACGACATTCTGCGCGACGTCAAGGATCCCAGAATAACGGACAGCCTTGTCACGATTAACGCTGCCGACGTAACCCGCGACCTCAAACAGGCAAAGGTTTACTTTGGCTGTATCACGGGAGATCCCGAGACAATTAGAAAAGGGCTTGACAGCGCCAAGGGCTTCATGAGACGCGAGCTTGCCGCAAGGCTTAATCTCCGCATGACGCCCGATCTCTCGTTTTTTCATGACATATCCGCGGAACATGGTGCGAATATCGCTCGCATATTGAAAAAGATCGAATCCGATAATGTGACCTCGGAAAACAAGATCACCGGAAATACCGATTCCGATGATCTGAAACAATAACACAATATGGTACAAAACGATTTTTACGACGCGTTCAAAGCATCTCTTTCCGATCCGACGTTTGACCGCATATATGTCCTTTCACACCTAAATCCGGACGGCGACGCGGTCGGAAGCGCTTGCGCGCTTACATACCTGCTCAGATTGTCAGGAAAAAAAGCGCTTTATTTCACCGAAACGCCTGATCATAAATATGCATATCTCTCCGACGCATGGAATTCGGACCGTTACGGCGGTTTATTTGCGCCGGAGCATTTCATAACTACCGACACCACAGGATTTTCTCGCTTATCAAAGCTTCCCGACGGTTTTTCCCACGAAAATGAATTCGAATTACTCTTATCCTTCGTGATCGATCATCATAAGTGCAATTCGTTTTCATGCACACATAAGCTGGTTTTATCAGAAAAAGCAGCCGCTGGAGAAATAATATTCGATTTGTATAAAAATTGCGGAATAGGTTTCGATGAATATTCGGCCGCCGCTATTTATACCGCTATCGCAACCGATACCGGCTGTTTCAGATATGCCAACACCCGAGCCTCATCCTTTTTATGCGCTGCCGAGCTGTGCGAATTCGCTCCGGGCGGATCGTTTTACGAAATAAATAAAATTCATTTTGAGACAAAGTCTTTTAAAAAGATCAAAATCGAATCCTACGCAGTAGAAAACGCTATTTTCCGCATTAACGGCGCTCTTGTATTTTCTGTCTTCGACAGCTCCGAGCGTGCCAGGCTCTCGATAACCGATATTGAGCTTGAGGGCGTTGTTTCTATGCTGCGTCAGATAGAGGGCGTGCGCGCCGCGTTCGTTTTAAAACAACAGCCGTCCGGCGAATTCAAGGTTTCAGTCAGGACGGATTACACTGCGGCCTTCGGCGGTATTAACGCGGCCGAGCTGTGCGCCTGCTTTTCGGGCGGGGGACATGACGCCGCGGCCGGTTGTTCGCTCTCCGGAGCTCCGGACGAAATTATTGATCTGCTTGAATCGGCGGCAGTAAAGACAATGAACAGCAAGAACGCTTCGGTTTGACGCCGAAGCACAACAAACAAAGCTATTATTTAACGGCAATAAAGGAAAAAAGCAAATATGAAGCTGATTCTCGCTTCCGCTTCGCCCAGACGAAAGGAACTCCTTGAAAGCTGCGGGATTAAATTTACAATCGTCAAATCAGATGTAAATGAAGCTCTGCCGGATTCAATTTCGCCGGAAAACGCAGTAATGACGCTTGCAGAACGAAAAGCCGCAGCGGTTTTATCTGAATATAATGACGTAAACCGGATTATCCTCGGCGCGGATACAATTGTATATCAAAACTCAAGAATCATCGGCAAGCCGCGCGATCGTGCGGAAGCTTTTTCCGTTCTCCGCTCGCTTTCCGGTTCCCGCCATTCCGTATACACAGGAGTTGCTCTACTTTCTTTTTACGGAAATACAAACACAATATTAAAAGATATTCGCTATGAGAAGACTGATGTATTTTTCCGCGAGCTGACTGACGATGAGATCAACGAATATATAGATAATTTCCCGCCCTACGATAAAGCCGGCGCGTACGGCATACAGGACGGCGCGGCGCTGTTTGTACGTCATATCGACGGCGATTATAACAATGTGATTGGTCTGCCGCTTTATCTGTTAGGAGAAATGCTGAAGAAATTCAAGCAAAAAAGTGAAAATGCTCTGCAGGCGGGGGATACGCGGCTTCTTTGAAAAGAAGCCTGGCAAGAAACTTCATATATGATAACCATAAAGGTATTTAAATTATATTACAGGGCGTTTATATTGGTAAAATTTCTGAAAGCTATTGACTTATGTATTCAATTCAATCAGATGGGCTTTTTGTATAGAGCATTGAAGTTTAAGCTATACATACAGAATAAAAAGCTTCACCGGAGCAGGCATTTTATGTTTGCCGTTCCGGTGATTTTTGTTTTTATTATCTGAAAACTTTTACGGAGCTTTTCTCGAAAACGACCGTATCACGCCTTTTTTATAAGTCAGATCAGAATTTACGGATATACTTTCTTTTAGATCCGACAACATCTTGAGTTTCTTCGGCTATGACAAGCTCTTCGTTTGTCGGTATGACAACGACAGGAACCTTGGATTCAGGCTTTGATATTATAACCTCGTTTGGTTTATGCGTGGTTATGACGTTTATATCAGAGTCAATCACTATGCCGAAGCAATCGAGATCGGACATTGCGAGGAAGCGGATAACCGGCGTGTTCTCTCCGACGCCTGCGGTAAATATGACGGCGTCAAGACCGTTCATCGCGGCGGTGTATGCGCCGATATACTTCTTGATTCCATATGACATTATCCTTGCGGTGAGCATGGCGCGTTCGTTTTTGCTTATAATCGCGGCTTCGATGTCTCTGAGGTCGCTGGATATTTCTGACACACCGAGAACTCCGCATTTTTTGTTCATGAAATCATTCATCTCATCAGGCGTATAGCCTTCTTTTTTCATGATGAACGGAACTATGGCTGGATCCATTGATCCGCAGCGAGTACCCATCATAATTCCTTCAAGAGGAGTAAAGCCCATGCTTGTGTCAATGACCTTGCCGTTTTTTATCGCGGTTATTGAAGAGCCGTTGCCGATATGGCAGGTGATAATTTTAGAATTATTGGGATCGAGCTTCAGAAAATCATATGCCTTTTTGGAAACATATCTGTGGCTCGTACCGTGAAAGCCGTAACGGCGGATCTTATAATTTTCATACATCGAATAAGGTATCGAATACATGAACGCTTCTTCCGGCATAGTGGAATGGAATGCGGTGTCAAAAACCACCACCTGCGGCGTTTTGGGCATTACCGATGTGCAGCCGGCGATTCCCTGAAGATGAGGGAGCGTGTGAAGCGGCGCGAGATCAATACACTTGTTAAGATCTTCGATAACATTTGCGTCCACAAGCACCGATTCCTTGAAGTACGGACCGCCATGGACTATTCGGTGTCCGACGGCGGATATGTCATCCATCGATGATATGCAGCCAATTTCTTTATCAAGAAGCATTTCTATGACGGCCTGCATGGCTTCTTTGTGAGATGGCATCGGATAATCTTTTTTGATCTTATCCTTACCGATAGTGGTATGCGTTATTGTGGCATCACTGCCTTTTTTCTCGCCGCTGATACGCTCGCATATACCTTTCGCTATGATGTCTTTGATACTCATGTCGAAAAGCTGGTATTTCAGAGACGAGCTTCCCGCATTAACCACAAGAATTTTCATTGTGAACCTCCGGAAAATGTTGATTGTTAATTATAATTACAGTTTATGATTATTATTGCAATTCCTGTTATTATAATGTATAATTATAGAAAATATGCCGTCGATATGTCTGCTTTTTTGACGACCACCGGTTATTATACTATAATCCGAATACTATTGCAATACTTTTTTATTATTTATAGCATCAATATTTTAAATTGCGGAGGTAAATTTATCAATACAGCTGCCATAATATGCGAATATAATCCATTCCACAACGGACACATGCTGCAGATCAAAAAGATAAGGGAGCTGTTTCCGGACAAAGCCATTTTATGCCTGATGAGCGGCAATTTCGTTCAGCGGGCCGAGGTAGCCGTGGCAGATAAATATACGCGCGCCAAATGCGCCGCCGAATGCGGAGCCAATCTTGTATTGGAGCTGCCTTTTCCGTTTTCAATGATGTCGGCCGAAGGCTTCGCCGCGGCAGGCATATCGATTTTAAACAGAATTCCGGGCGTTGACACTCTTGTGTTCGGAGCGGAAAACGATGATTCCGAGCATTTGATGGAATGTGCTAAAATTCTGATTTCACCATTATTTAAAGAAGTGCTACATAGTGAGCTTGAGAAAAACCCTTCTTTGTCATATCCGGCCGTTCGGCAGCTCGCCGCGGAACTGATAACAGGAAAAAGCTTTGATATGATGAAAAAGCCAAATAACATTCTTGCAATCGAATACTGCAAAGCGATCATTAACTCCGGCTCTGTCATAATGCCGGCAGTCCATGCAAGAAGCGGACCCGATTATTATTCTCTATCCCCTGATGAGGGTATATCATCGGCAACTTATATAAGGCACCTGCTTTCATCTGCGGAGCTTTCCGGCGGAGACGGGAAAAATTGTTCTGATATCATATCAAGATTCGTTCCGGCAGAGACACTTCCCATATTGGACGAGGCCTATAAAAAAGGTTTATTTCCGACCTTTGCCGACTCGCTTGACAAACTCATCTTATTCACGGCAAGAACTCAGACGCCGGATAAGCTGAAAGAAGTATATTCCTGCGATTCGCTGGAGTACCTTATTATTAAGAATGCGCATTCCTGTTCGACAGTTAAAGAACTGATCGATGAGACGCGTTCAAAAAGATTCACAGAGTCGCGTGTTCGCAGAGCTGTGTTGTCAGTATTGCTTAACATATCACGCCGCGTCGTCAATGAAACTCCGTCATACACCGTTGTTCTCGCCGCCGATATCACAGGCAGAAAAATTCTGCACTCCATTAAAAAGGCCGAAGGGCTTCATGTGTTTACCAAGCCGGCTCATGCGTTGAGATCAAAAGATCCGAATGTATCCTTTCAAGCCGTACGCGCGTTCAACGCTGATTCTACATATACGCTCGCCTGCAAAGGATCGCTGGTCGGCGATTACTTCACAAAATGCGGACCTTTCGTAAAATGAAAATTAAAGATTATCAATCAGGAGATCATCTATATGCTGGAATATAAAATTTCCGAATACTCTGTATACGGCAAATGCCTTTTCGTTAAATTTGGCGCGGTAGAGCTGATTTCCGGGCTTGCTCTTGGACCGCGTATATTATCCTTGAAGCTCGGCGGCGGGCAGAATGTTTTCTACAATGATGTGGATTTTAAAACTCATCAGGACGGCGATGTATTCAAAGCTGTGTTCGGCAAAGATTCATTCTGGAGACTTTACGGTGGTCACAGGCTTTGGGCTTCTCCGGAAATAATGCCTGTCACATATTATCCGGACAACGATCAAATTGAATATAATATAAACGGCAATACCCTGTCGCTTTCGCAGAGAACACAGCGTGTAACTGGTATGAAGCTCGATATTTCACTGAAATTCGGATATGAGAAAAACGAAAACTCCATTCTCGTATCTCACAGAATTGAAAATACGCTTGATGAGCAAAAGAAAATAACGGCATGGGCGCTTTCTGTTATGGCGCCGGGCGGCCGCGCCGAAATTCCCGCGCCGGAGATAAAATCCGGGCTTCTTCCTAACCGCGCCATCGCAATGTGGCCTTACGCTTCGCTTGACGATCCGCGCCTTTCTCTGTCAGGCGGAAATATTTCAGTGGGCTTTGATAAAAATAAAGAGCCGTTCAAGCTCGGCGCGACCAATCTTTGCGGCCTCTGCCGTTATTACGCGCCTGATAAAACTATATTCGAGAAAGCTTCGCCGTTTATCGCCGATGCCGAATATCCCGATTTCGGATGCTCGTGTGAAATTTATACCTGCCCCGATTTTACAGAACTTGAAACGCTGTCTCCGCTTTACACCTTAAAAAAAGGTGAATCAATAATCCACAACGAAATATGGACCCTTTCAAAATAAGAACGCATATCAATTTGCTTATGTGAAACAGCATCCCGAACCGCATCGCGGTTCGGGATGCTGTTTTCATGCCTTGCATTGCTGACTGTGTTTATTATATAGGGTATATATGCAATCGTTATAAAGCTTGATTTCCCGTTATATAATAAATAATTATATTATAATCTCCGAATATAACAAAATAGTTGTTGACATAAGTTGCCATTGGTGATATTATGGCAATAGTAATATGAACATATTTATTATGAAGCTTTTTCCTGTATGTAAAAAAAATTTAAAAGTTTTTGAAAATATTTTTAAACCCTAACTTTCAACAAATTAAGTAATATGTAAATCAAGAGAAGTCAGCAATTTAATGGTTTTGCCGGAAATTTCGGAAGTAAGCCATGAGTTGTTGACTTTTACTTTGTGAATATACTTAAGGTGGAAGATGAAATCTGA
>JAYFRN010000031.1 GCA_034925865.1 Oscillospiraceae bacterium
TTTTATATTAATTCCGTTTAATAGTATTTCTCCTTCTGTCGGGTCATAAAGACGGCAAAGAAGCTTTATAAACGTCGTCTTTCCCGATCCGTTCATTCCGACAACGGCGAGCCTTTCGCCGATTCTGAATTTGAGCGAAACATTCCGCAGAGCATAAGCATCGGAAGACGGATATTTGAACGACACATCTCGGAATTCGATCTCATAATCGTTATCTCCGCCGACGCAGAGAGAGCGCTTTTCGACCGGGAGGGTGCCCAGGTACATCTTTTGTTGAATATCAAAGAATGCAAGATAATCCACAATGAACGGAGTATTGTATTTAATTTCTCCAATGATATTGAACATATAAATAACTGCATTTATTAATCTTCGTATAAATCCGATATATTTAATTATACTGCCAATTCCAAATACTTCTTTTATTGCATAAATACAAACAAATATATATGTCGTTGCTTGCAACAGATATGACAATACTTGTATTGGAATTTCTGATTTGAATTTCTCTGAAAACAGCTTCCTGAAAGCTTTTTTATGAAGGTCAAAAGAAATATTTTTTATCTTCATGACCAATTTATCCTGCCGATACAGTCGTACATCTTTGCCCATATTATAACTGTCAAGCGCATCGTCAATGCGGTTTTCATCAATCATGGTCTGAGATACATCATTTGATATATATGCTATTTTCTTTTCAACGAAAAAGCTCACCCAAACATTAAGAGCAATCAACAAAATCAACATTCCAAAAAACATCAAGAATATCCAACTAAATTCCGCAGAAACAATCAAAATAAGCATTTCTGTAAATAAATATACTGAAAGTATAATATTAATGACATTATAAGTAAGATTATTAAGACTGTTTATTAAAGACTGTTTACCATGCCAATCGATTTTTGCTGATTCGATTATTTTACGGCGCAGCTGACGAACCTCAGTATTTTCCAAATTATCATAATCCAGCATCAGTGTTTTATTATTAAATAAAGTTATTTCTTTTTGATCAAGAACAGCGGACTTTAATCCGAATTCACGGCTTAAAAACCCGCCAAAAATAGAAATCATAAAGTTTCCAGTAACAATAATCAATACCAGTATTAAGAGTCTTTGTGTGTTTCTAGCTCCGGCAATTTCATTTACGATTTCAGCAGACATATATATATTGAAATATGGCGACAAGTTTGAAAAGAACGCATTCGCAATCATCAGAGGAAAATATGATCTGCAAAGCGAATGCCAAAGCTTGATGGCACGTATATTTGGATTCATTTTCTCTTTACGCATTATCTGCAGTCTCCTTATAGTAATGGCTTTGAAGGTCGAACATGTAGGCATATTTTCCCCCTCGCTTCATCAACTCGTCGTGAGAACCCGATTCTACAATCTCACCGTTGTCAACAAGAATAATCCTATCACAGAAACGTGTTGAAGCGAGGCGGTGTGAAATATAAATTGAAGTTTTATGTTTTGTCAATTCATTGTATTTCAAATATAGTTCATTCTCTGCAATCGGATCAAGAGCAGCGGTCGGCTCGTCAAGTATAATTACCGGTGAATTTTTGTACAACGCACGGGCAAGCATAAGCTTCTGTTTTTCTCCACCAGATAATTCAATTGAATCATCAAACACACCTTTCATAAGGCGTGAATCAATGCTTTTCGGGAGGCTATTTATTTTTTTTAAAAGTCCGGCTTTTTTTATTACTTTTTCAACTTTATCACGGTCGATAACTGTGTCACTAGATGAAATAAATTCAGAAATTGAGACAGGAAGTAAATACATATCCTGAAACACCGCTGAAAACAGTGTATAGTATTCCTCAATATTGTATTCGCTGACTGACTTACCATTTATTTTAATTATACCTTCTGTCGGAAAATAAAATCCGCACAGCAGTTTTATAAGCGTCGTTTTTCCTGCACCATTTTCACCAACGATTGCAATACGCTCGCCTTTGTCTATTTTAATATTAATATTTTTTAAGGTATACTTATTTTCTTCTGTCGAGGGATATTGATATGAAACATTACAGAATTCAATATCAACAGGCAATTCTTCTAATGTAGGTAAAGAACAACCCTGTGCGTGATTATAATTTTCCTTAATATTGAAATATTCCCTGTAATAACTGATTTTTATACTCTTTGCCACAATATCATTTACATTGTCAACGATGTTGTTGAGCCATACGGAAAATCCTGTTATCGCACCGAAATAAAAAACAAAATCTCCGACACTGATTTTATTGTTTATTATCATAACAATCAAAACTGCATATGCTGCTCCGTCACGTAACAGCGTTAATACTGTACTAATACAAACACCTATAAAAGAACGAATGTTCATTTTTTTTGTCCACGAAAAACGTTCTTCTTGAAAACCATTGAGCAATCCGTTGAGCCAATTCAACATACCATAAATACGAATGTCCTTTGCGTATTCGAATTTCGATGAAAATCCGGATAAGTATCCGATTTTTCTGTCAATCGCTGTCCAACTGTCCTTGTGCTTTTCGGAATAATTGCGTTGCCAACGGCTGACAAAATAAGTTATTGCGGCAGACGCAAAGAGCAGACACAGTATCAGCGGTGACATCATTGTAATTATGCTTCCATATGTAAACACTCCCAGAGTATTGCATAAAAAAACGCGCAAAGACCGCCATATGAATTCCGGTGCGCATTGCCCTGAACAGGCATCATTCATTACGAGGGAGTATTTTAAATTTATTTTTGGATTGTCAGTATTTGAAAAATCCGTGCGCATAAATTTCTCAGTAATCTCATGTTGATACATCGTAGAAAAGTTGTATTGACGCATAGCAAGCCGTGAACCGCAGAAACTGTTGATTAAATTTATAAAAAGCATCATAGCACCAATAATCATGACAATCATAATAATAGTTGGAATGCTTTGCTTTCCTTCGACCGCATCGATTATAATTTTCGGATAGTAAATTTCAACAAGTGGTAATAAGATGCTAAATGGTATTGAAGGAATAAAGTAAAGATAAAATGCTTTGTCCCATCGCCATATGTTTTTTAATGCATATGAAATGTTAGACAGAAGATTATATTTTTGCTTTTCCTTTCTTGATTTTTCTATTTTCAAGAGTCACTCCTCCTTGCCGTTATCTTAACTACCGGCATAATTATATTTTTACGCAACACAATTATAATTGGCATTTGGCTTCCTCCGCGTAATACTGCGCCTGAGCATGCCACAGCTCATAATACTTTCCGTCTTCGTCGGCGACAAGCTCGTCATGGCTTCCGCGCTGAATAAGCTTCCCTTCATGAAATACGGCAATATCATCGCAGAAGCGGCAGGAAGAAAGACGGTGACTGATATAAATCGCTGTTTTATCGCCGACAATTTCATTGAATTTGCTGTAAATCTCATATTCGGCAATCGGATCGAGCGCGGCGGTCGGCTCGTCGAGGACGATAAACGGCGCGTCTTTATAAAGCGCACGCGCAAGTGCGATTTTCTGTGCCTCTCCGCCGGAAATCTCTACTCCCTTCTCGTCAAAGTCCTTGTAAAGGCAGGTTTCAACGCCCTCCGGCATTGAGGAAAGTCTGTCTCCGAAGCCTGCTTCTTTAAGACAGGCCTCAACCTTTGTTTTATCGTAATCCACCCTTGCCGCGACATTCTGACCGAGTGAAAACGAAAACAGCTTGAAATCCTGAAACACGACTGAGAATATCGACATATATTCGTCGTAATCGTATTTTTTTATATTAATTCCGTTTAATAGTATTTCTCCTTCTGTCGGGTCATAAAGACGGCAAAGAAGCTTTATAAACGTCGTCTTTCCCGATCCGTTCATTCCGACAACGGCG
>JAYFRN010000032.1 GCA_034925865.1 Oscillospiraceae bacterium
TGTATTTATACATCTCGTCGCCCCCAAGTGCAAGCTTTTTAACATGTTTCGGCCATTTTCCTTGCACTTATTATACCATAATTCTTGCGATTTGTCTTGCCTTGCTGTATATTTTCTTTTGTTCAGCGGGCATTAATTAATCTTTTGCAAAAGCCGCAGGAACGGAACGCGAATTAATATTAATATAAATACCCGCATAGAAAACAGCAGCCAAAACAGGCTGCTGCTTTTTTACCGCTGCTATTCCATTATTTCTTACTATAAAAAGCTCTGGTATATGAGCTTTTCTCTCACATTAATACATAGCCGCGCTATATTTACGTCTTATATACATTATTTATCTGCAGCAGCTTCCGTAATAATAACAGCTGCAGCAGCTATAGCAGCGGCCGCAGAATCTGCAGCTTCGGCTGCGACATCCGCAGCATGAGCAACAGCGACGGCATGGTAAACAACACATAAGATCCCTCCTTCCATAAGGATATGTAATCTATATGTTATATACCTTATCAACATTATATGCTGTCGATGCAGATACGGTGTATAGAATACTTTTCTCTGCTGTTCAACCCAGGAATAAAGCCTTGAAGGAGTGTGTGCGCGATAGGCAAAAGCAACAATACGGTCATTTGTTTATAGATATCTTGCCAGCTTTTGCTTGATCGAATTTCTGTCCTGCTTATACTGTTCCTTGAGACGGTTCATATATTCATTGAAAGCGCCAATCATCAACGGGTGTGTGAATGTGAAAGCAAAGCGCGGTGTATTTGATTTCATAACAATTACATATCCGTTGTTAATAATAATTTGCATATTGGAAAACGGCATTTCGGGAAGAAGGTAAAAACGGTAATTTGTATGCTCGTCGAGCAAAGTAATAATATTTTTTATATGCTGTGCATATTCCTCCGCGGTATAGTATATCTCCAGACCTACCATTATACTTCCGAGATTCAAAGGAGCATTTTCTGAAAGCAACTGCTCATCACTGGCAGTTGGAATGAATTCATATATATATCCGTTTAATAAAGCATCGTCGTAAAATTTTTTTCTGTAATTCCAAAATGACATGATTTGATTTGTTTCGTTTTCACCAAGCTTTACGCGTTTTAACATAGAAAGAAGCAGAGATTCCGGCATTGAACCTATTGAAAGTGAATTTAAAAGCGATGTGACTCCGCCATTCGGGGAAAGATCATTCGACCCAAGTAAAAAATTACTCCAATCGTTTTCCGTATATATTTTTATCAAAGGCTCACACATCGCAAGCAATCCCAAGTATTCTTTTTTCAAAAGCTCCAGATGAGAATGGTCGGTATAATAATTATATAATCCGTTTCCTTCAAAACCTTTTACATGACATGCCTCAATGCACGCCATATCCGGGCAAAGAAAAATCGTGTGTGAAAAACGTCCGTCAGCGCTTCGCTTGCATACATATGGCTCAATAATACCCGACATATATAACGGCATCCAGCTTTCGATTGCCGATATCATTTCAGCAATATCTCGGTCAATATTATGTATAATTTTGATTTTTATCCCACGACGAACGCATTCGCTCATAAGCGTAAACCATTTTAACCGAAAACCGCTGTCGCCGGTCATCCATTTAATATTTTGATCAGAATATAACCACAGTTCTCTTGCGCCCATTTTGACTATGCTGCCTAAAAAGCGAATAATCGCAAAGCGAAGTCCGGCTATCCCTGAATAAAAAACGCGACTGTCATTTAATATTTCACGAGATGCCACAGCGTCAAAGTCAGGAAGCGGAATTTTTATATCAGGCGTAAAAGAATCAATGCTTTCAAGAAGCCTGTCAACGGCGGATTCGTCACCGCTCTTTCCAAAGTCGCACAACCATTCGCGAAAGGCTATCATACGATAGTCGTCATCTTCAAGCAACGACGGTGAAACATTCATCAGCTTAGCCAAACCGTTTATTTCATGCTGTTCTTTTATTCTTTCCAGCAGATAATCGCAGATAAAATTAATAAGCCGCATATTGGATTTTGGAGTTCTGACGCCGTTTCGAAAGCGGCTGATATGTGACGGATCAATATTAACCGCTCTGCTCAAACGGATATTGGACAGCCCGAGCATATTCATAACGGCGTTGAGTTTGTCACCGAAAAAACGGAACGGAGCAGGACGGAATAATACCACTTTTTCCTTCTCTGTTGTTTTTGAGCATATGCAGTCTGAAAAAAGCCAATCGTACAGTGCTGTTTTTATTTGCTGGGAGCTTTCCAAAGGGTTTTCTCCAAAAACCGAGCATAATAACGGCAACGCATTCCTGTTATCCGCATATGTATATACACCTTCAATGAACTTACGAACCGGGGTGCTTCCGGGCTTCGGTATTCTTGCTCCGGTTCGAAAACGGCTGATATTTGACGCACTGAATCCCGCATATTTGGCTATATCGGCATTGGTAGCCAAAAGTCTGGTTATGAGTATATTAATTTTTTCTGAAAACACTTTTCTCACCATCCTTTTTATTGGGCTTTTCTTTTATATACAACAAAGCTTATATAAATGCCATTTTAATAACAGTATATCAGAAATTATTATAATAATCAATCTTCATGACAGCATTTTGGCATTGCCATAATTGTGCCATGCATGGAATGAACGTATGATTTCTGATATAATAGAATAAAAGCTGGCAACAAATATCCCGCCATGGTTTTTCTTTAGCAATCCGAGGAATAACGCATATCAACATGAAAGGTCATAATACCCGGTGTAGTATATTATCCGGCGCCGAGTGAAATGAAGTGAAGTGAAGTGAAATGAAATTGTATCGTCATGGATAAGCCATTAATTAGTATAATCCTCGGTGATGACGGAAAATATCGCTGGGTTTATGATTTGAACTTATATAAAACTCCCATAATATTGTTTATGTTATGGAAAATAATCGGTCTGATCTTGTCCGGCATATGGTTATTCATCGTTCTTATTTCATCCGGTGATTTCGGGTTCTGGCCGGATGGCTTTTTATCGCAGTTCAGATTTTTTATCATTTTTATTCCGGGTTTTCTTGTTTTTACAACTGTCTGTTATTATATTTATGTGCTTTTTATAGGCGGCAAATACTGCGTAATGTTTGAAATGAACGAAAAAGGTATACGTCATACTCAAGCTCCGCAGCAATTTAAAAAAGCGCAGGCGCTCGCGGCAATAACCGCCATTACCGGCATAGCAAAGAAAGCCCCAGGCATAACAGGAGCAGGAATTCTGGCGGGTACAAAGCAGTCAATATATTCGGATTTTAAATCCATCAAAACTATTCAGGTGTATAAAAGACAGGGCATAATAAAGCTTAACTCGCCTTTTTGTAAAAACCAGATCTATGTCGTAAAAGAAGATTTTAATTTTGTTCTCGAATATATAATAACGCACACAAAAGCAACAGCAATAACAATAAAAAATTAACCGGACGCAAGGCAATCAAATTTTGATAATAACAGCAAATATGTCAGCAGAGTGTATTCTTTTGCAAATACACTCTGCTGTTTTTTGTTTTATCTTTTTCCATTAGCTTTTTATGTTTGCGGTGTAGGATTTTTCTTACGCTTTAATAAACATCAAAGCATAAATTACAGATTCAATTCTCTATTAGAACGATTTTACACCTAATATTTGCATATAAAATCAATCTCTTTTATCTGAATATTTATGCAAAAAGCAGTTTTTTCAAAAACCACTTGATTATCGTATAAAAGTGTTTATAATGTGTAAGACACTTTATGAAAAGGCGGCTCGCTGAACATCAGCGAAAAAGTATGATCAAAAATTATATCCACAGACTAAAAACAGAATTTGAAAACTACAATGCCGGAAAATTCGGCAAAGATGTGATGTCGGGCATTACAGTCGCGGCGGTTGCATTGCCTCTTGCTCTTGCGTTCGGCGTAAGCTCGGGCGCAGATGCCGCGGCAGGACTCATAACCGCAATAATTGCGGGCTTCATTATAAGCGCTTTTTCAGGCGCGTCATTTCAAATAAGCGGTCCCACAGGCGCAATGACCGCCGTACTTATAACAATAGTATCGAAATATAAGCTTCAGGGCGTATTTATTGTCAGTATGATTGCCGGAATCATACTCCTTATCGCAGGAATATGTAAGCTCGGAAAAATCGTGAACATAATTCCCTCCCCTGTGGTCACTGGTTTTACCTCCGGCATAGCAATAATTATCGCGCTTGGTCAGATAGATAATTTTTTCGGAACCGTATCAAGAGGTGATACAGTAATTGAAAAGCTCACGTCTTACGGCTCCATTGGTTTTTCTCCAAATGCGCAGGCTGTCATAACCGGTCTTATCGTTATTGCAGTTATGGTTTTATGGCCGAAAAAATGGAATACAAAAATCCCTTCTTCTTTTATAGGTATCATTATTGCGGCTTTGGCATCTAATATACTCGGCTTTGATGTAGCGACAGTCGGTGCTATTCCGAAAACATTTCTACCTCCGATAAGGCTTGATATAGCGGCAATTGATTTAAAGGCAATTCCGCAGATGATTTCACCGGCGATTACAATAGCCGCGCTGGGAATGATAGAAAGCCTGCTGTGCGGAGCAAGCGCATCCCGTATGAAAAACGAAAGCTTTGACGCGGATCAGGAGCTGATCGCACAGGGGATCGGCAATATTATAATTCCCTTTTTCGGCGGAGTTCCCGCGACTGCGGCAATAGCACGCACCAGCGTCGCGATAAAATCCGGCTGCCAAACGCGTCTTACCGGTATATTTCACGCAGTCGGCCTGCTTCTTTCGATGTTTTTGCTCAGTGATATCATGTCGAAGCTGCCTCTTTCCGCGCTTGCCGGAGTGTTGATCGTAACCGCATGGCGCATGAACGAGTGGCATTCAATTAAATATATATTCAGAAACAAATTCAAATCCGCAGCGGCTCAATTCCTCGTCACGATGGCCTGCACCGTTATTTTTGACCTGACAATAGCGATAATCATCGGTGTATTGCTGGCTATGATCATTTTCGTGATAAACGCGATAACGATAAATATAAGCCTTTCCGAAGCAAAACGCGCAAATACTGCCGAAAAAAAGCCGGATAATGACGGTATCACGCTTGTTTATGTAACCGGCATAATCTTCTTTGCCAATATAGAAAAATTAAAGAAAAAGCTTTCTTCTCTTGATGTGAAAAACACATTGATAGTGTCGATGCGCGGAGTATCCGGCGTCGATATGAACGGAGCGCTGGGTATTATTGATATTATCTCCGACTACAGCAAAGCCGGTAAAAAAATAATATTCTGCGGTTTACAGAACAGCGTTAAGCAAATGATCGAGCGCGTCGACGTAAGCAATGATATACCCCGCGATTGTTGTTATTCAAATACAGATAAAGCTTTCACCGAATATGCCGAAGCGTAAAAGATTAAAATTGAATTTATTTTCGTAAACCGACATAGCGGCTCTTTTCAGATCCGCTATGTTTTTCTAATATCAGGAATTTAATACGTTTTCGTCTATTCTGCGGACAACACTGTGTGTATACGCGGTAAAATATTTTCTCCAAAAACCGTATGCCGTCGGATTGATACTCTCATAGTCAACGCCGAGACGTGTATAGCTTGTTTTAAATTTTTGTATCAATAAACTCAGAAGCTTTTGATTTAAACCTTTTCCCCTATGTTCCTGTAAGCAATATGCCCCTTTCACATGTATATACCCGGGCGTATCACATATAAAAGTTTCCCCGTCAAGCTCCGCTCTTATATATGCGACGATCCGGTCGTTATTTTTGGCGACGAAATATGCAGAGTGAAAATACTCTGCCTGTTTCATGAAAGAATCCGGAGTTTCCGATGGACGGAGCATAAACGTAGGGCTTGCTGCCATATGAGCATCAAGCATATGCTCAAGCGGCAGAATTTGCGGAAACTCATCGTGTGTTAGCTCAGAAAAGCTATAGCCTGCACACGACGGCGCGGTAATATCATTCATTTCTCGTATAGTATCAACACATCTCATACCGAAACCATAACGAAAGAATTGCTCCTGCGTTTCTCTATCGTGGGCGTATAGGCATACAGCATGACTCGAAACACCCGCATTCGCCCATTTTTTCCCCGCCGCCTGATACATACGTGCATAAATTTCCGAGCGATTTACCCTGATTGCACCATTTGCTCCCATAGGCGAAAAAACTCCTACCGCTTCAGTGGAGCCGAAAGCGTTTTTGAATGGAGAAACACAGCACAAAAATCCAAGCATCCGGTTACCTTCAAACGCAGCTACGCCAAGGCCGTTTTCCGCATACGGTGTTAAGTCCGGTATTTTGGTAACCGGAGGTAGAGCCGGAACAGAATTTCGTTCTTCATCGTAATTTGCATGAGCTAACGAGGCGGCTTCTGGTATATGGGAGTATGTAAAATCAACTATATTCATTTTGGTAATTCCTCATTTCGTAAATTTTTTGAAGCGCATTCAAGCCCCAGCACTTTTCTTCATGATTTTCCGAAAACATATATTCCTGAAGCATACGGTATCCGAATTTTATAAGTATGATTGTCAGAATACGCTTTTCATCAAAGGGCGGTATATCCATATGCTCCGAAATACCTCTCAAATAAGCCGGAACAAGCCTGTGAAAGTTTTCTTCAAAGCGTTCAACATCCATACCATCCACAATTACACTCGCTATGTCTTCTCCGAGAAAACCCCAGCCGGCAGTGTCCCAATCGATAACCCTTATTTTACCATTCGTGAAAAATATGTTTTCATTCCAGAAATCCCGATGGCACAATACAATCGGTAATGTCTTTAACTCGTCGAACAACATATCTCTGTTATCATCAATATCCATAAGCATTTTCTTTAAATGAGAAGGTATATCGCAGCCTTTTGATCGCAGAAAGCTATATTCAAAGGATTTGCCCTCTGTCAAGCGAATGTCGCCGTCTTTAAGCATTTGCTTTATAAATACCGGCATTCGGCATAACTCAGATGTCAGGAAATCATATGTGAAGGTCTGAGTATGCCACTGGTTAAATTCTCTTTCTAAAAAGCCTTCATTACCCAAACATAAGATATCCTTGAAATCATCGCGAAGCTTTGATATTCTGCCTTGAAAACGCCCAAGCTCCCGTGCGGCTTGTTCAAGCATTTCGATTGTAAGACTTGTGCCCGACTCGCCTTCGATATACTCCATAAAAAGCTGCATTTCATCATCGTTTATTTCCGCGCGGTAGCATTCGGGCATTCGAAAGCTTTCTGAAAATGCTTTCCCGAAATTGGAAGCATAAAGATCGTATTCTCTCCGCCAGGATTGAGGATCGCCGGGGCGTTCCCATTTCTTCTGTTTCTTCCAAACAATTGAAAACGATTCCTCATTCCCATCTGCGGATATGGCTTTGCCTGTAATGAGTTTTACATCTCCCAGCGTGCCTCCGTTCAGTTGTGTTGTTTGGAAGCTGCAAGAAAGTATTCTTTTACCAAGCTTTTTTGATAATATCTGCGTTAAAATTTCCGGCGAAAGTATATCATTCATAAATTTTATCCCACCCTTCAATCATAAACATCATTATTAAACGATACTTTTATTTTGTTACCTGCTTGCGGTGAATGTAAACGTCTTTTCCGAAGCTGCCGACATAATGGATTTCTTCCCAGCCGCGGGATGTCAGTTCTTCACTTGGCGACATATTCCGTTCAGAGTCACCGGGACAGTCAAGCAACCAGCCTCCTGGTTTGCAGACACGGGTAATTTCCGCAAGCTCCGCATCCCAATCATCGCCGATAACGTGACCAGACATCACAATATCAAATGTATTATCGGGAAACGGAAGCTCTGTGACAAGACCGTCAAGCACGCGGATATTCGTGATACCCTCGCGCTTAACCTTGTCACGCATAAACTCACGCAGTGTCCCGACGGGCTCGCTCGCGTAGACCCAGGCCGCTTTCTCAGCCGCGGCAAAGGTAAGCCGGCCGGAGCCTGCGCCTACATCAAGTACGGTTTTACCTGTCAAATTAGCAAGCGCAAACAGACGTTCTTTGCTCCATCCGCGTATGAAGTCGCACTTTTCCGCCATAACCTGCGGCGTGGTGTAAACAACGAAGTCCTCCACACCCGCCATTGCGTAAACCTCTGCGGCACGAATTTGCTCCGTATCGGCAACAGCAGGCACGCATGCTATAAGCCCCGATATCAGCGAAGAGCACTCCGGACAACGCTGTTCAAGATACCACCTGACCGCAGGATTTGCGGAGAGTGCAATGCCCATACTTTTTTTCCATTTTTCGCTGTCTACGTACCAGCCAGCGCTATCCAGCATTATCAGAATCTGAAAACGCTCCAAAAGCAGAAAGCTGTTGAATGAATAATTATTAGGGTTAATCCAACCTAATGGCATATAATCCTCCATGTCACAGGAGGGCTAAAATATAGTCACCCTCCTGTATTTGTTATTGGATGCTAATGTTGAATTTTTCATAAGAAATCATCCCTTTTGTTTAAATTTATTATATCGCCGGAGCAGTATAACCGATTATGATATCAATACTTATCCCTTTCATCTTTCTCCAAAACCTCTACATAAAGACCAGGAGTCGTTTTCATCCGCATTGAAGATTCACAGATCGTCTATTTTATTTGCATCAGCTAATTTAATTTTCGAGCTTCTTTTCAAATGTGTATCCGATTAGTTTCTCTCCGTCACCGCAGGTGCACTCGTATTCTTCTATGGCTTTATAGCCGCATTTTACATAACAGCCCTGCGCCTTGATATTGTCCGATTGCGTATGTATACATGTTTTTTCAAATCCGCAGTCCGCCGCAAATTTTTCCGCGCAATTGATTGCAAAGCAGCCAAAGCCTTTGCGTTGATATTCGGGAAGGATCACAAGCATCGAAATCCACACGGCATCACCATCAAACCCGTTGAGCTTCATCCATCCGACAGGCTTTTCATATGAATATATGATAAAATTCTTTTCGTACTTGTCGGAAAGCCACATGGAATATGTGTTTTCCCATTCGTTAAGCGATGTTTTAACTGTATGAAGCGACTTTACGATGTCCGGTAAATTCATTATTCTGTGCAAAAACGGAATATGATCATGTCCAAACATGCGCATAACCGGTTCTGTCGGGATCGTCTCAAACGTCCTGTCGTATTCTCTCGCTTTCACGGCGTCAACCGAGCTTAATAATGGCGCTTCGTGAAATTTTCCCGTCACGCCGTATAGATAGCCCGGTATCAGCTCCATTCCCATAAATGCGGGAAAATTTACGCCCCACGATGTTGTTATTCCGAATTTTTCCGCATTGGAAAACCCGAAGCGAGGATAATATTCCGGATGCCCGAAGAAAAATATCGCGCCGAAGCCAAGCTGCTTTGCTTTTTCTATTGTATATACCATTATCGCGGTACCAACGCCTGTTTTACGGTATTCAGGCAATACTGAAAGAGGCCCGAAATTGATAACCATTATCTTTTCGCCGTCCGGCTTTTCTATATATGCTGTTGTATACATCACGTTCCCTATGATTTTTTCATCGTAAACCGCGACTATGTCAAGCTCAGGAATAAATTCCGACGCAGTGCGCAGCGTATACGCGAGATAATGCTCGTCCGCGCCTATGCCTCTGAGCTTTTCGATGCGATCGGGCCATATCTGCCAAAAAGCTCGCCGCGTGAGGATTTCGACCTCCCGCCAATCCTTTTCTTCTTCCCTGCGAAGGGTTATTTGCATCCCGTTCGGAAGTATAACCTCATGACAATCTTTGTCGTTCATTTCTTCATTTCACCTCTTTTCTGCATATTTTTATTCTGTTTTGCAATCGATTTATGCCATTCCTGCTTCTGTCGCAGATATGATGCTTTATCATCCGTAAACTTGGCTTCACGTTTCAGATTAAGATAGCTCTCCCATCTTTCCCGCGAAAGCTCTCCGCTTTCAATGGCGGCCTTCACCGCACAGCCCGGTTCGCTTTGATGCTTGCAGTCTGAAAATTTACAGCGTCCGAAATACTGCTCCACATCGTTAAATGCTTCACCGAGCCCGGACGATACATCCCACATTCCCAATTCACGCATACCGGGTGTGTCTATTATCATAACTCCCGAATTCAGCATTATCAGCTGACGGTGAGTTGTGGTGTGTCTTCCTCTGCTGTCATCTTCACGGATTTCGTTAACCGCCATGATTTCCTCGCCCGCTAAGGCATTCACAAGGCTTGATTTTCCAACACCGGACGAGCCGAGAAAGACAATCGTCCTGCGCGGCTTTAAATACTCGGACAACTCGTGTAGTCCGTACCCGGTCTTTGCGCTGACCGCAAACACTCCGGCGCCAACGGCCGTTTTTTCAGCCGCTCGTATCATATCCCCGTAATCATCGGATAAGTCAGCCTTCGTCAGTATAACTACCGGCACAGCTCCGGACTGCCATGCGAGCGTGAGATAACGTTCGAGCCGTCTCAGGTTAAAATCATAATTCAGCGACTGCATTATGAACACATAATCAAAATTCGCCGCCACCGCCTGTTCGGCATGACCCGCTGACGACGGATCGAGACGGGAAAAATAAGACTTGCGTTCAAGTGTTTTTATTATCCTGCATTCACTATTTTCGTAGTTATCGATCAAAACGAAGTCGCCCACAGTCGGGAATACTTCGCCCACGCCCATAGCTGCTTTTTCACCTCTGTATTCGGCGTTTTTTAAACATCCGTAAATCCCGCCCTGTTCAAATATAAGCTCATAACGGTCTTTATGAACCGCGGTGACACGAGCGAGAACAGCAGTTGAATTATTTTCCGTAAGCATGGATGGGATATATCCGTAATCCATTAAATTTATCATTTGTTTCCTCCATATTTCTGTCTATTATTAAAACGGCATTTAATAAATCTTGTCTAATAAGAGAGATAAACCCATATATAAGAGTCTCTTCTCTCTTTGAGCGGTAATTTTTTAAATGCCGAGTTAATAATCCATTTATTGATAGTTCAATCATTTAAAACATGCTCCTTTCAATTAAATTTAGGCGCAAAAATGCCGCGGAAAGCAGCCATTCGGCTGTTTTCTGCGGCTTGGTCGGCGTTTTTCACACACAAAAATGCATGAAAAAAGACACGCCGAACGTGTCTCTGCGAAAAAGCAGTATTCACGAAAGGTTACTTAATGGCATCGACCGAATAAGAGCGCGACGCGCCCCGAAGTATTCATTCTATTCGTCTCTGCCGGTATTCAGTTTTTAAGCTTTTACCGCCTCAAAAACTACAGTCATCTAAAAAACTCCTTTCGCTTCCGCATTAATGCGGAGTTATCATTTACATTATATCCATAAAATAGAGAAATGTCAATGGGCTATTTTAATTTTTTAAATGCGATTTGTTATGATACAATAGATAGGTGACAAGATATGTGAAAAAGAAGTAGAAAAACGAACTCAAATATAGTATGATGTTAATAACAACAAAAACACATACAAGAAGAGGACGTTTTTCTATGAACAGTATAACATCAGAAGCACACTTTCGTCAACGGGTAGTGAAATATTCTTACAAAAA
>JAYFRN010000033.1 GCA_034925865.1 Oscillospiraceae bacterium
AAGATTGTTATTAAAACGGCAATCAAATAATTATTGTTTTGAGAAAAAGCCCATATACCAGAGCATTTTGTTTCTTAAAGCTGTAATAATTATTGCCTTATTAATATAAGAAGAAATTCCGATAACATCGGTTGACACGTCGGTCAAAAAGTATTATTATGATAACAATGGAAATATTATCCGTCAGACGCAATCGGACGGCGCAGATAACGAACATATCTATGACGCTGGCGGAAGACTGACTCTGATAAAGCAGAAAAACGGCACGGAATACGAATATACAAAGTATGTATACGATATCGCGGGGAAAATGACCTCGATGTATACCGGTATGTCCTCGCCGACAAATACGACAGGCGCGTCGCTCACGACATACACCTATGACCATATGGGCAACTAGCTATACAAATGGGTAATGGCATATGGGGAGAAGAAGGATGGATTAAATGCAATCCAGAGGTTATAATGACTGACAAATCTAAAGTTTGTATACATTTCGTATTTAATATAATTACAGGCTAATTTGATGATTTTAAATGATATGGATTATTATATGGACAATCTTTTAATTAAACGAGTATGGGAAGACATTGACTTTTTTGAAATTGAAGTCATAGCACAATCAAAACTTATTAGAGCAAGTATAAGAAGCTACACAACTTCAGAAGCAATAAATGAACTAGCTATAAGATTGTCAACCTTTCCGAAGAAAAACAATGATAGATATCTTTGGGAAAACGGCGTTAAAGGGAACAGCTCAACACCGTTTCTTTCACTAGAAATTTGGTGCAGTGATATGCTTGGTCACATTATTATTGAGGTATATATGGAATTGGATGATGGAGGCTCGTATGATAAACATAATTGCTGCTTTTTCATTAATACTGAAGTAGGATTATTACAAAGATTTGGTAAATCTCTAGTTTTACTTAATGAACGTGGTATAGCAAAGCAATTATTTCTTAACGACGACAACCACCTACGGCTATGACGCGAACGGAAACCAGACCACAAAGACGACGGACGGTGTAACTCAGACTTCAACGTATAACCTCTTCGGACAGCTCACAGGCGACGGGATTCTGACCTACACCTACCGTACGGACGGACTCAGACGCACGAAGTCTGACGGCACGACAACGACCGTTCATGTATGGGACGGCGGCAATATCGCTGCCGAGATGCAGAACAATGCCATTACAGTCACCTATATCCGCGGCATAAACCTCATCGCGTCCGATGCGGACGGCGTAAGGACGTATTACCTCTATAACGCTCACGGTGACGTGGTGAATCTTACAGATTCATCCGCGACTGCAATTAAATCCTATGACTATGACGCCTTCGTTGTTGAGAGGAACATAGCTTCCAGCGATGCCAACCCGTTCAGATACTGTGCGGAGTATTATGATAAGGAGACCGGGGAGATATATCTCCGGGCGAGGTATTATAACGCAAGCATAGGAAGATTTACACAGCAGGACGGATGGGGTTATGCGGATAGCAACGATCCGCTGAGCTTAAATCTATATGTGTATTGCGTGGGCAATCCGGTTATGTACGTTGACCCTTCAGGAAATGCATTAATTCATTGGTTGGCTATTGCAGGAATTATTGTGACCGGGCTTACAGTTATTTTCCAGCTGGTGGTTCAATAGCAGCAGGGGCGGCAGCAGTTGGAGCAGTAGCAAGTGGAATGGCGGCTGCGACAACGGCTTCAACTGTAGCTGCCGGAGCATTTATTGGTTCATCAATGGTGGCGGGCGGCGTTCTCATGATGGCTGATTATAGTTCAGGAGAGAATTTTGCCAACTCTGCTGATTGGTGGACAGTAGGAAGTACAGCTGTAGGCGCTGTGGTCGGTGGCGCATATGGTTACGCTATAAGCCCCAAAACTCCACAGGGTCAATGGCATAATGTTAATGAATCAATGAGTAAAGCATCCCGTGACTACCAAACGCAGATTACAGGAAGAACTGGACAATCATATGTTGTTAATGGAGTAAAGTTTGATGGCGTGAGTTCATAGGGTAGACTTATGGAGGTTAAAGGTGATTACTCAAGCTTCGTTGGTAAGAACGGTCAGTTCCAGAGTTGGTTTTCAGGGGGACAAGGGCTAATTGATCAAGCCAATAGACAATTGAGTGCAGCTGGAGGTACAGCAATTGATTGGTATGTAAGCAATCAAGCTAGCTTAAATGCTATGAAAGATTTATTTGCCAGAGAAGGAATTAAGGGAATAAACTTTATTCTTCAAGCTCCGAAATAAAGAATATCTTCCCGTGCCTTTCCAAAAGAAAGGCACGGGAATGAAAGTGAGGTTTTGTATGGTACAGTCTTTTTGCATGGTTTTATGGTGTGGACCACAAAAAATGTCCACGTCTGATATGGCTGATGTTTCCTATAAAATTATAAAAACACTAAAAGAATTTGGGGAGGAGCTTGATCACAAATATTTAAAAGTTCATAAAAAAAAGGATGCAAAGGAGTTTGACTTTACTAAGGAGAACTTAGAAAAGTTAATTGAAAAAAGCATTAATAAAGAAGGCAAGGTTCTTTTTAATGATTTGCCGAGAAGACTTGGCTTTTTTTCATCAATGAATGAGGATAAGTCATCTGGATTAAGCATAGGTATTGGCGGAACAAATCCAGCGCTTAACAATTCTGTAACTATTTCGCTGCCATATGGAGGCTTCTCGGGGTTCGCGGATCGTAAAAGTGATTTTTATAATCTCTTTAAAAATTTAGTTAGTATATTCAAGCCATATTTTGCTTTTGTATACAATAATTTTAACAAACAATTGGCAGAAGATTTTTGGAGTAATAAGCCGACATATGTCCACTGGTTAAACTTTTACTCCAATGCAACAATCGACATAATTGGAAAGAAGCGAATAGAATCTCTGGATAATGTCGAATGGGTAAAATCCGGTTGCTTTATTAAACTTCAAGATGAGCCAATTGACATTGAGAATCCAGAACATCTATTGTTACAGAAAAGAGTCAGTGAGCAGATGGAACTCATCTAGGGCGAGATAGCCGCTTTTAGATAATCCCTTTGCGACTGCAATAAAATCTATGACTATGACGCCTTTGGCGTTGAGAGGAACATAGCGTCCGGCGATGCCAACCCGTTCAGATACTGCGCGGAGTATTACGATAAGGAGACCGGGGAGATATATCTCCGGGCGAGGTATTATGATCCTGCAACGGGTCGGATGTTGAGCGAGGATAGTATTCTTTGTATTACTCGCCAAATGCCCAATAAACAAAGAATTGTGGATCCGTTAAGCTTGAATTTATATACTTATGCACATAATAATCCTATAAGGTATAAAGATTCAAGCGGGCGCTGGATTGAATCGGTTTGGGATGCTTTTAATATAGGACTGGACGTCTTGGATATCGGCATGGACTTATATTCAGGAGATTATTGGAGCCTGCTGATAGACATTCCTTCACTGATTGGAGACGGTATATCCATTGCGGTTCCGCTTATTCCCGGCGGAATTGGCACATTAAAGGCACCTTTACGCACAACAAAATCAATAAAAACATTTGATAAAATTAAAGACCTTATAAAAACAGGTACACAACTAGATTGGTTTGCAAAAAAGTTTTTACGCCGTGAAGCACGCGATTTTTTGTTAAAAAATTCGGATGATTTTGCAAAAGCAATTGCAAAAGGAACAAAACTTGATGTTCATCATATCATACCGCTGGAATGGGCGCATGTGATGGGCAAAGGATTCGATCCTAATATGTTGGATAATCTTGCAGGCGTTGACCCGACGATACATAAAAAAATAAACCAACTGTGGAATGAATTCAGGAATGACTGGAAAGAAATATCTCCAACAATAGATGATATCTATAAAAAAACAAAAGAAATAAATGATAAGTTCGGAGATTATTTTGTCAGATAAGAGGATAATGCATGAATACGAATGATATTGCTTTAATCGAAAAAGAGTTAGGTATTAAGCTTACACAAGCTTATATTGATGCTGCAACCAAAGCTAGTTTAGCAAATACCAAATTTAAAGATTTTTTCTTTGACGATGCCAAAAAAATAATATCTACAAATAAGCGTTTACGAGAAAAAGGTATGTATGGCAAAAAACTACTTGAATATCATTTTGTTGTTGGCTATCGAAAAGATGGAGGTGAATATTATTTTATAGACCTACTCACAGAAAACGGATGTGTATATTTAGCCAACAGAACAAAAGGATGGGCATACTCACCAGATAATTTAAGTAATAACGATCTAAAAATATATTCATCAATTGATGAATATATTAAAGAACGATTGTTTTGGGCTAGGCGTATAGAAGAAAGCTCTAGAAATGATCGACCTGAATATACGGAAGAGGAAAAGCAGAAAATGATAGCAGACTTTTTTGCAGATATGAACAAGCAATTTCCAAGGAAGAAATAATAATCTATAGAATATTTAATCACCCCCAAACCTATACCAAAACAAAAGGAAAAACAATATGAAAAAACGAATAATAAGCATAATATTTTCAATAGCGCTGATATTCGTCTTCGGCGCGCCGATGTAGTTGGGACGGCGGCAATATCGCTGCCGAAATGCAGAACAATGCGGTCACTGTCACTTATATCCGCGGTATAAATCTCATCGCGTCCGATGTGGACGGTGTAAGGACATATTACCTCTACAACGCTCACGGCGACGTGGTTGGCTTGATGTTGGCTTTTCAACAGCTTCGGGAGCGATCATGGGTAAATTAGGAGATAAACTTAGCGGGATAATGGGTATACCAGATGTCCCGGTATCACATCTTAATTCCATGAGTTCTGTTCTGGCAAAACGGATCAGTAATGCAGTAAGATATCAACTTGGGAAGGGCGCAACAAAAGAAATTGGTAATGCTATTAAGTACTACTTTTCACAAACAGCAACATCCATTTGGAAAACAATCATTAAAACGCTCTTAGTTGAAGGAGCGAGAGACACAACAATAGAAAATATAATCGATGCTACAGGTCTTGAAAGTAAAGCTCAAGATGAAATTAGAAGAGCATTTTCTGGCAAGCAGCAAAACATGGTTAATTATTATGAATTACAATTACCCAGTGCTCGGTATTCTTTTAATATCAACAGGCATATTTCTTTGCATTCTATTAATGAGAAAGTTTGTTTTTCTCTGCGCATATGTCGGCGTAAGCACAACCAGAGTAAAAAAAATTTTAAAAAAGCGATTCGGCTTTAATCGAATTTTACTGCTCTTCTGTTTAGAATATTCAAATCCGAAAGAGACACTTTTGTGTATAATTTGTTATTGGATATTTACTTTAAGCAGTGTATTATGTATAGGTCTTACAATTGTTGGTATATTTATTCAAAATGATATAATTAAAGCTTTATATCACGATATTAGCTTATTGGCACCCTCAACAATGATAATTAGCACAGTAGTTGTATTAATCTCACGTTATTAGAAATGGAAATATACAATAATGAAAGATAGAGGAGGAGTATCAAATGCCTGAATATTTCGATTTAACTTTTTTCCTTGACAAAGAAAAAGCAAAAAAAGAACAAGCAGAAGATAAATTTTTAAAATTATTTACTTTTCATGAAGGAAGACAGGAAGTATTAAATCATCAATACCCGCTTTTCGTTGGGAAAGAAGTATATTTTAGTGTATATGAATATGATGAAGTCGATTATATTGAAATTGGAATCTACTTATCAGAATTTGTCTTTACTCCCAAAAACTTTGAAAAAAATATCAATAGACTGTTACAAGTAGTCGATGTTTGTTTCAATCAAATAAATTCAATATTATTTGCAACAGGAATTTATGAATTAACCTATGATTACATAAAAGGAATTAATTTTTATAAGAATGTTAATGAAAGTGTTTTATCAAAATTCCCAATCTTATTTTTAAAGTCAGGACATAGTTTTAGTTTCCTACCAACTTATAACTATGGTTGTGTGTCATGTGTAATTAATAAAGATGCCCAAAATATTTATGCTAATCCGACCAAAGAGATTATGGTAGATTATGGATTGAGCTTTAAAGAAGCTGATAAAGAAGAATAAAAAGGAGGTAAATTGAGTAGATAACAGTTCTAGTTATGTTGTTGACATAGAAGAATTAAATGGTATAGCAATATTATCAACACAAACCGCAGGTGACGGTTCTTGAAGTTGACACCGACATCTGCAGCGTGACACGTTTTAACAAAGTTAATCACCAAATATAGGCAAAGAATATCTATAATAATACAATGTTGTTATTATAATTGTAAATTAAATCCATTGTAATTTGTTGTAATTATGGAACGTCACCTATTCAGACAACAATAAAATAAAAAGGAAAGACAATATGAAAAACGAATAATAAGCATAATATTTATAATAGCGCTGATTGATGATTAATAAAAGGAGTAATACAAATGGGAACATGGGGTGCAGGGCTGTATGCCAATGACAGCACATGCGATGTACGTGATAGTTATATTAAATATCTTCAAGATGGACTTAGTAATTCGGAAGCATATGAAAAAACACTAAAAGATTATGAGGAACTAATAGGAGATCAGGACGAGCCATTTCTTTGGTTTGCTCTTGCAGAAACACAATGGAAA
>JAYFRN010000034.1 GCA_034925865.1 Oscillospiraceae bacterium
ACTGTATCGCTATGTCTGTTATTGTCCTGAACCTGAAAAAGGTTCTTTGCGCCTTTTTTGTGTTCCTATATTGTTTGCTAATAACACATCATCTACCGCAGCGAAATTTGAAATTCGTATTTGTTCAGTAGACATTAATTATCATGTCCGGAATGTCGTCAAGCCCAAGTTGCCTTTCGACACCGCCTATTTCATATGCGATTTTAGGCATTCCGTAAACGACGGAGGTTTTTTCGTCCTGACCTATTGTGATCGCTCCATTGTTGCGCATCTTTAAAATACCCTTCGCGCCGTCCTGCCCCATTCCGGTAAGTATAACTCCGACTGCGCTTTTTCCGCATTCAGCCGCCATTGAATCGAAAAGTACATCAACCGACGGGCGATGACCGTTGACTTCGTTTCCCATAAACACATCGACTTTATATTTATCGCCGATTTTTTTGACTCTCATATGCTTGTCGCCCGGCGCGATAAGTACTTTTCCTGTTTCAACCGAGTCGCCGTCCTGAGCCTCCTTTACATTCAACGCGGTTTGTGTGTTCATTCTGTCCGCAAACATAGCTGAAAATACAGGCGGAATATGCTGTACAATGACAATACCGGGTATTGAGGGTGGAAGCTTTTTCAGAACATGGAACAATGCTTCCGTACCACCTGTTGATGCGCCGATTCCGATTATCCTCTTGTGATCACAGCGTATTGGAACATCGGTAGTTGCCGTATCTCTGACCCGTTTGAATCTTACCTTGGCTTTTGATGCAATTTTCACTTTGTTTATGAGGTCATTGATCACGGCTTCCACGCTTTTTGCCGATTGTTCGTTTGGCTTTGTCACAAAATCAACCGCTCCGGCGTTAAGAGCATCAAATACCGCATCGGATAAACTGCTGACGACAATAACGGGAACCGGATACTGCGGTATGAGCTTTTTTACGAATTCAATGCCGTTCATTTTTGGCATCTCTATATCGCAAGTTATTACATCCGGTTCATATGTTAATATTTTATCGCGGGCATCGAAGGGATCTGAGGCCTTTGCTACAACTTCGATCTGAGGATCGGTCGAAAGGCCTCTGGATAAAATTTCTCTGGACAAAATAGAATCGTCAATTACCAATACTCTGATTTTTCCTTCACGCATTTTTTTCCTCCGGATATTATTCTTTTCTGTATACGGCCGGCATTATATATTTATATCGTGTGATCTCCCTGTTAAGTGATTCCGAATGCCCCACAAACAGGTATCCGCCAGGTTCGGTACAGTCATAAAACTTTTCAATGAGCCTGTCCTTTGTTTCTTCGTCAAAATATATCATTACATTGCGGCAGAATATACAGTGGAATTTCTTTTTGAAGGGAAACGCTTTTTCCATCAGGTTGAATTTTCTGTATATCACTTCTTTTTTAATTGCATCTGTTATCCGGTATTCGCTGTCGCCGTAACGATTAAAATAATTAAGCTTCCAATTCAACGGCAGGGATTCGACTTTTGTTTGACTGTACACACCTTCCGCGGCATCCTTAAGCACCCTTGAGGATATATCGGTAGCAAGCACTTTACAGTCCCAAACCGATCTTGTCTGCTTAAAATATTCATCCAGTATCATTGCCAGAGTGTATGATTCTTCTCCTGTAGAACACGCTGCACACCAAATACGGAGATCTTTGTTTGGAACAGCTTTTTCAAGATACGGCAGCACTTTATCGCGAAAGTAAAAGAAATGTTCGGATTCGCGCATAAAGTATGTATGGTTTGTAGTTATATTATCGACAAATTCTGTAAGAGCCTTGCCGGATTTATCTTGGAACAGAAAATTACAATAGTCCGTGAAGTTGGAATATCCTGCTTTATCCAAAATTTTATATAGGCGCCCGGTCAGGAGTGTACGTTTCTCTTCCTTTAAATATATACCATAATTCTGTTTAATGAAATCAGCGAGCCTTTTATATTCGCCATCGGTCAATTCAAGAGGAATGTTGTTCTTAATTGGTTCAGACATAACCCCCATTACTGCGTCTCACCTCTTGTTCTGTTTAATATTTGCCGAATTCGGTATCGCTTAGTGATATTTTGGTTTTCTGCGATGAGCTTTTGGATTCAACTTTCTGTTCGTCCTTTTTTTGCTTCATCCCGTCAAGAGCCTTTAATACATCCGGACTGATCTGTGAATTCTCGCCTTTCGCTTTTGCGCGTATGTCCTTG
>JAYFRN010000035.1 GCA_034925865.1 Oscillospiraceae bacterium
TGTATTTATACATCTCGTCGCCCCCAAGTGCAAGCTTTTTAACATGTTTCGGCCATTTTCCTTGCACTTATTATACCATAATTCTTGCGATTTGTCTTGCCTTGCTGTATATTTTCTTTTGTTCAGCGGGCATTAATTAATGCAATGTCATGCAAAAGAGCGCCAAGCTCGACAATTTCTTTGTCAGCGCCGTATTCATCAGCCAATATAAGAGCATTCTTCACAACGAGCTTTATATGCTGCTCCCAATAATTAAAATGATCAGCGGCTTTATCCACATACTTTTGATTTTCAAACATCAACTTTTCTCTTATAAATTCAATCACAGTCATTTATTTATTTTCCTTTCACGCCAGTTCTCGGCGTAATGTTTCGTACCGGTAATTATAAATTGCCCATTTAGAAATTAAGCGGATCTTGTTCCTGAATACAGTATATCAAAAAGAATTGGAAAAAACAATAACTCCGTTTCTAAAATTACTTATTCACGTAACGCAATTCATAAACATATATCTTCGGTAGCCCATATCATAAAAACTTATTTCAAAAAACGCATCATATTTACAAGCTATGCCGATAAAACTAGAAAAGCCGAGGAAACCTCGGCTTTTCTATCGGCTATATTTTATTTTAAAAGCGTAAATTATTAACCATTACAGCAGTTATTTTTTAATACAAAGTCTATTTCTCAGCTTTAATAAGAAGTTCATTCGGCTCTTTGGAATTATTCGAAAAATCTCCTCTTAAACTTTTAAGCGCTATTTTGTTATTATTGATTTCGTCCGCAGTACGGATTCCTAATTCTCTTATAATCGGCAATGGCGGACACCAGCCCTGTAACGCGTGCTGTAAAAGGAAAAATCCGACTGTCCCGGTCATCAGGAACCAACAGCATTTTTTGTTTTTATACCCCATTATTGAACTTAAAAGAACTATGAAAGCAGCGTTTGTTTCCAAAACCCTCTCAACATCCCATTCGTGATCAAGTTTATTGATTCTGTCAGTTATTTCAGTTTCAGAGCTGTCTTTATATTGTGCTATCTCAGACACCGTTTTATCGCGTATTGCTTTATTGCTTTTATCACATGTATTGTATGCCGCTTTTTTTGTTGTTGATGGAAGCATAATTTTCATTGGTTATCCTCTCTAATCAATCATTTTGCTTTAACAGCATTTACAATCAACAATAGAATTATAGCTCCGACTGTCGCTACAAGCAGACTCCAAATATTAAAGCCTGTTACGCCATATCCGCCAAGAAAGTTCATAACAACACCGCCGATAATGCTCCCGATAACACCAACTAAAATATTCAATCCGGCTCCCATTCTTTTATCGTTGCCGGTAATAAGGCTTGCGATCCATCCCGCAAGCGCGCCTAAAATGATCCAGCCAATAATACCCATATTATTAAGCTCCTTTCTTAGTTGTAATATGCTATTTTGATTTTACTTCGTTCTGTATTACTCCCTTAAAGAATAACGACAGATTGGAAAGTGTCGTATTTGCAATGTTTTCAAGTGCTTCCTTTGTAAGAAAAGCCTGGTGTGAAGTCACAATCACATTAGGCATCGAAAGTAATCTTGCGATAACGTCATCCTGAATTACAGTATCTGAAAAATCCTCATAAAACAGCGTTCTCTCCTCTTCATAGACATCAAGCGCAGCACCGCCGACCTTATGCGTTTTTATAGCGGTGATCAACTCCTCGGCATCGATTAACGCTCCTCTTGAGGTATTAATAATCACTATACCGTCTTTCATTTGTGTAAAGCTGTCTTTATTAATGATATGATACGTTTCCTTAGTCAAAGGACAGTGAAGCGAAATAATATCGGAATTTGCACATAATTCATCGAATGAAACATATTTGATATCGCTTTCAGAATGGTTGGGGTCGAACGCGATCACATTCATCCCTATTCCCCGGCAGATATTTATAAATGCTCTTCCGATTCTGCCAGTACCGACAACCCCGACCGTCTTATTACACATTTCAAAGCCCAATAACCCATTTATACTGAAATCAAACTCCTTTGTGCGCATGTAAGCCCGATGTATTTTTCGATTGAGTGTAAAAAGCAATGCAATAGCATATTCAGCTACGGAATTCGGTGAATATGCAGGCACAGTTACAATTATGAGCTTGCCGCTGGCGTAACATAAATCCACATTATTATAACCGGCACAACGCATAGCAACAATTTCAATACCAATAGAAACGAGTGTATTAATAACAGCTTCATCAATTATATCGTTTACAAATGCAATAACTCCGTTACAGCCATTCGCCAGACCGGCCGTGCCTGACGTTAATTTATTTTCTATATATAGAATATCAATATTGTATTTGCTTTTATATTCATCAAACCATATTTTATCGTATGCCTTTGCATCAAATAACGCGATTTTTATATGTTTTTGTATATCTCCCATAAATATTCCTAAAATAATTATAATAAGCTTGATTTATATTTTTCTCATAATAGCAATTTATATACAAGTCATTATGCAGATTTTTTCTCATGTTATTGCTTGTATAGTGATATTCCAGGATATACCGCATCTTTGCCAAGCATTTCTTCGATAACAAGCAATCTGTTGTATTTCGCCACACGTTCGCTTCTTGACGGAGCTCCGGATTTTATTTGACCTGCGTTTACCGCGACGCATAAATCGGATATTGAGGTATCTTCGGTTTCACCTGATCTGTGAGAAATAATAGTCTTGTAACCATTGTCATGGGCTGTTTTGATGGTATTAATAGTTTCACTTAACGTTCCGATCTGGTTTAATTTGATAAGGATCGAATTTGCTATTCCGAGATCAATACCCTTTTGAAGCCTTGCGTAATCAGTGACAAAAAGATCATCACCCACCAGCTGTACATGACTGCTGATAGCTGTGGTAAGCAATTTCCAACCATCCCAGTCATCTTCGGCTATACCGTCTTCAATTGAAGCAATCGGATATGCGGAAATCAACATTTTCCAGTATCCAATAAGTTCATTTTTTGTCAGGCTTGTTTGTTTTTTCGGAAAAAAATAAGAGCCGTCATCGCGGAACCATTCGCTTGACGCCGCATCAAGCGCAATTTTTATTTCTTTTCCCGGAATATAGCCTGAAGCTTCAATAGCCTTAAGAATGAGCTTGATTGCCTCCTCATCTTCGGAAAGGTCAGGAGCAAACCCGCCTTCATCGCCGACTGATGTTGCCGACCCTTTTTGCAATAACAGCTCCTTAAGTGTATGGAAAACCTCGGATCCCATTCGTAACGCATCTGCAAAATTTTTTGCTCCCAATGGCAGTATCATAAATTCCTGTATATCAAGATTGTTTGAGGCGTGTTTGCCTCCGTTAATGATATTCATCATCGGTACCGGCAAAGTATTTGACTCTTCGTTCCCGATATACCTGAAAAACGGCTTATTATTAAATAAAGCCGCCGCTTTCGCGTTTGCAAGCGATACCGCCAGAATAGCATTGGCACCGAGGCTGCTTTTATTGGGAGTGCCGTCGATATCAAGCATTATGCGATCAATTCCCGCTTGATTTAAAGAATCTTTTCCTTTCAGATATTTATCAATTATATTATTTATATTACCTACGGCTTTCAATACTCCTTTGCCATGATAACGTTTTTTGTCATTATCACGCAGCTCGAGCGCCTCATGTATTCCGGTTGATGCTCCTGATGGGACGCTTGCGATACCGGTTACGCCGTTCTGTAAAATGACTTCGGCTTGAACTGTAGGAGTTCCGCGCGAATCAAGTATTTCCCGCGCGTGTATATTTTCTATTTGGCTACTATGCATTTATTTACTCTTTTCTATAATAATGATTAATCGGCATGTGCTAAATTTAAATTAGATATTGATCCGTATCAAAAAGATTCTTCCACGGATCATCGCCGTTAATTCTTGAAAGCGCTTCTTTCATATCAATTCCGTCGGGAGCGATATTATCAAGTTCATCCCAAGAGATGGGCATGGATACTCTTGCTCCTTTTCTGGCTCTGATTGAATAAGGGGCAACGCTGGTGGCACCTCTGCCATTTCTGACCCAGTCAATAAATATTTTGTTTACACGCTTGGCTTTTTTTATATTGCTTGTATAGCGGTCAGGCCATTTCTTTTCCATGACTTCGGCAACCTGTTTTGAAAAATCATGAAATTTATCCCATGAAGCGGCAGGTTTTAACGGAACCACAACATGATAGCCTTTGCCGCCGCTTGTTTTCAGATAAGAACGAAGAGATAATTCGGAAAGAACGGCTCTCATATCTCTGACACCCTGCCGTACAGCGGAAAGCTCCATTCCCTCGTCCGGATCAAGATCAAAAACCATCATATCCGGCTTTTCCAGCTCGTCTGAACGGCTCCCCCAGACATGAAATTCAAGGGTATCCATCTGTGCTTCGGATATTATACCGGTTTCATTTTCGATATAAAAATAATCCTCCGTTTCCCCGTCGCTGTTTTGAACACGAATTGTGACAATTCCCTTGCTTTCTGTCGTCGGATGCTTTTTGAAGAAACATGATTTTGATATTCCGTTAGGGCAGCGTACAATACTTAAAATCCGATGTTCCACATAAGGCAGCATCCTCTTTGATATCTTTTCATAATAACGGATCACATCAATTTTAGTAATTTCGGGATCAATAAACATTACTTTATCAGGATTTGTTATCTTTATACCGCCGATAATTATGCTGTTGTCGGTTGTATCCATTGTTTTTTCCGATTCTTCAGGAATTTCCGGTTGAATGTCGTCCTCCGCTTTTTCAATTTTTATATCTTCCAAATTTTTATCTGTCCGCAGTCCTTTAAAACTGGCCTGCCTTAAGAGCTTATCGCCCGTCCATTCGGCAAATTTGATTTCCGCTACAAGCATAGGCTTAAGCCATGTGATCGTTTCGTTTGTTTTTGGTTTTGGAGCGTCCTTGAATGGCGGTTCCAATTTTTTCAAAGCTTCGAACTCTGCCGCTAGGTCCTTCATATCTGATTCACCAAGGCCCGTCCCCGCGCGTCCGGTATAGACCAATTCACCGTCGTCGTAGACACCGAGGAGAAGCGAGCTTATTCCGCTGGATTTTTTATCCGAAAGTGTATATCCGCCGATGACAAACTCCTGCCTTTTCGCACATTTAAGTTTGATCCAATCGCCATTTCTCGTTGCGCTGTATACGGAATCGGGCTTTTTCCCCACAATCCCTTCCATGCCCGATTCACAAGCTGTCCGAAAGCTTTCATTTCCGTTTCCGTGTACATGACGACTGTAATGAAGATTCTGAGGCGCGTTTTTCATCAAAGCTTCAAGCTTCTCTTTCCTTTTAGCAAGAGGCTGTCCGCGCAAATCTTCGCCGTCCAAAGCAAGCAGATCAAATACAATATAAATAAGATTTTTTATTTTAGGATTTTTCATGTAATTTTGCAGAGACTGAAAATCAGTTTTCCCGGACGCATCCGTGACTGCCATTTCACCGTCAAGCACCATTGCACGTCCGCCTGCCCAGTCAATAATTGAAGAAGCAATGGCGCTAAACCTGTTTGTATAATTGTTATTGTTGCGTGTTATAAGCCTTACATTGTTTTCTTCGACAAATGCAATGATTCTGTATCCGTCATACTTCAGCTCATATAGCCAGTCTTCTCCTTCGGGAACCGTACACACAAGCTTTGCAAGCTGTACATCCGTTTTGTCAAAAGGATTCCTGGTAAATTTTTCATCATCGCCTTTTTCGATTTCCGCCATGGTTCGTCCGGTACGAATACTTGTCGTATACCCGGAAATCCCGCTTTCCTCTTTAGCATAATTATCTTTTTCTTTTATCAAAAGCCAGTTTTCCATGTCAGGCCCGGTACCCATCCGTATCAAAGCCCATTTCCCCTTAAGCCGTCTTCCATTCAAAACAAACTTTAGAGATCCGTTGTTTATTCCGTCATTGACATCCGCTGTTGGTTCCCAAGTACCCTCATCCCACAGCATCACCGTTCCGCCGCCATATTCCCCTTTCGGAATTGTTCCTTCAAAATTACTGTATTCCAACGGATGAGCTTCTACCTGTACGGCAAGTCTCTTGTCCCGTGTATCGAAGGATGGTCCTTTCGGTATTGCCCAGCTCAGCAAAGCTCCGTTCCATTCAAGACGAAGGTCATAGTGGTCTTTGCCGGCTATATGATGCTGAATGACAAACCTAAGGAGTTCACCAAGTTTTACCGTGCCGCCTTCCGGTTCCGGAGTCTTGTCAAAATTTCTTTTCTTATTATATTCATCTAAATTATCTGTCATAAAATTATGCAGGTTTCTTTTCTTTTTTTGCTTTTTCCACGCTCGCTTTAAGCGCTTCCATAAGATCGACCACCTTTGCGGCACTCTCAGGTTCTGCGGCAACTATTTCCTGTCCTGATATTTTCGCTTCGATCAATCCGCGCAGCTTTTCCTGATATTCATCTTTATATTGTGATGGATCAAACGGCGTATCCATCGAGTTTATCAGTAATTTCGCCATGTTTTGTTCCGCTTCAGATACCTGAGGCTTATTATATTGTTTTTGAAGCTCCTTAATATCATCCGCATAAAACATTGTCGATATGAGAACACCATCCTCGCGGGGAATTATTGCCATCAGCGTGTCTTTCGTTCCCATAACTGCTTTGCCAATAGCAATCTTCTGTTCAGCCATCAGCGCGGAACGAAGCAGCTCGAAAGCCTTCTCTCCTCCCGTTTCAGGCACAGCCTGATAGGTTTTATCGTAATAAACAGGTGATATCTGATTAAGCTGTGTAAAATGCAGAATCTGTATGGATTTTTCCTTTTCTGTTTTGATCTTCTCTATTTCCTCGTCTGTTACGACGACAAATTTATCATCATCGTATTCATAACCCTTTACAATATCTTCGGTCTTAATTTCCTTGCCGCAGTGCGCACATGTTTTTTTATATCGGATGCGGCTGTTATCTTCCCTGTGAAGCTGATTGAAATGTATGTCATTATCCTGTGTGGCTGTATACATTGCAATCGGGATCGCCACCATGCCGAAAGTTATTACTGATTTATGAGATACCATTATATAACACCTCCGGATTTTATTGTTTCCGTTTATATTTTAAGTATACTTCAGTATTATTCAAACTTTTCTCTATGGTATACCATTCGGTATTCCTCAGTTAAAAGTGTGTCAAGTCAGAATGAACCGGTCGCTAGTATTGCTTGGGTTATCTGATACATCAACTTCTCTTTAAAATATTTGTCGAAAATATAGATTTGAATTAAAATTTTAATTACATTTTATTGTATCATTGACATTTAATTCAAAAGTTGTATAATACAAGTTGATATATATGTGAGTTGACGTTCACATATATAAAAAATACCGAGTAAGGAATAAATCAATGAAAACAAAGAGACTTTCAACACGATTATTGATTTCTGTCATACTTATTTTGACATTGATCTTTTCTGTTTCGTGTGGTGATCAACAAAATCCCATAAAATCCACAAATAACATGACCGAGACAACCGGCTATCCGGAAACGACAGCCGAAGTAAAGACTGATATGTCTGAAACGAAGACGGGATCTGTAACAACAGAACCTCTGACAACAACGGAATCCGAGACTAAAACAGAGCCAATAACAACAGAAGAATCAGCAACAGAAACTAATGCACCAACAGAAACCAAAGCAAAGCTTATTGAGATATCCAGTGCCGATGAATTACGCGCTTTTGCAAAGGCGGCAAACAGCGGAAGCGAAAATTATGCTGATTATGTAATTTCAATAACCGCGGATATTGATCTTTCAAGTGAAAACTGGGTTCCCTTCTCTACAGATTATATGGAATATGCCACCATCGAAGGCAACAATCACACCATATCAGGAATCACTATAGTCGGCGCGGAAGCTGAACAGCAGTTAGGTTTTATTAAAACTAACTCCAAGCCGCTCTATATTCAAAACATAACCTTTAAAAATATTAAAATTACCGCATCCGAGCGGCATGCCGCCGCGGTTATCGGGCAAAACAATTCCGAGGCTATCATGGACAATGTCAATGTCGATACGCTTACTGTCGCTGGCGGCACAGGCAAAGTAGGAGATCTTACCGGAATTTGCTTCAGAATTGGCGGCCTTGTCGGAATGGCATCATCCGCAAGCACAACTGTTATTAAAAACTGCTCCGTTAAAAATATTGATCTCACAGGCTTTCATAATCTTGCCGCGCTCATCGGAGCCGACCAATCTGATAAAGCTGTTGTTGAGAATAATACCGTTTCAAACATTAAATTGAATTACTCTGCAGGCTATAGCGAAAACTATGACGCAGCCAAAGCAAGAACCTTCTGCGATATTTTCTATAACAACACCACCTGGAGCGATCATAGAGATTACGACAAAGACAATGGCAACACTTATGAAAATGTAACTTTCTATGATATAGCATATGACGTTACATACAAGGATCTCGAAGGAAGATAATCTTTCAAACAGTTTACAGAGCGTCAGGCAGCAACTTTATTGTTGCTGCCTGATTGTTTTTTATTACCCGTTGATAAATATTCATATGTAAAATTCATGCACAATAATATGATATATTCATATAATAAAGCAGGCGATTTATGTCGTAATCACATATTATCAGCTAAATACAGCCGATTATTAAAACGGTATTTAATAATGTCTACTGTAGTTTTAGCAGTTGAAAATCCAGCCAAAACCTGCAGTATCCATTGATTGCCGTCTGTTTTCTAAATTGGTCGGGAGTCGACCAATTTAAAATGCAAGGTTTTATACTTTTTAGCAAAAAAACCTTGCACCTGAACAATCATTGTTTTCATCATTTTTTTACTGTTGTATGTGTTTTATGATTGCAGCGGACATTATATAAGTCGTGTTTTGTCAAAGAAAAAAGCTCTATACCAAAGTCTTTTCCCTCTTTTAGCGGTAATTATTTAATCGAGTTAATAAACAGAGTTAATTCAGGGGGTATAAAATGAATGATATAAACGGCATTGATGTCGGTTCTTATTGCAATAAAATTAATTGGGAAGCAGTAAAAAGCTCCGGAATAGAATTTGCCATGATCAAGGCAACTCAGGGACACAGTATAAAAAACAGCAGCTTATATATGTTTACAGACAGTTATTTTCATTATAACTTAAATGAGTGTATTAAATATAACATCCCTTCCGGCGTATATCATTATCTCACCGCCACGAACGCAAACGAAGCAATAGAGGAAGCAAATTATTATTTATCGGTAATTATGCCATATAAAAATAAAATACAGTTATGGGCTGCGGTAGATATTGAGGATATTGATCCGCCCAAGTATTGCGGAACACTGGATAAGCAAACCTTAACTGAAACAGCTGTCGCTTTTTTGGAGTATATTCGGACTGCCGGTTTTATGCCGATGCTTTACGCGAATCCTAATTATTTAAAATATAAATATATATCAGAAAAAGCATTTTCGGATTATGACATATGGCTTGCTCATTATGGCGTTAAAACTCCGTATCAATGCAACAGGATGAAAATATGGCAGTACGGTTATACTCATGTAAACGGAATTGAGGGAGATGTCGACGGAGATATCGGACAATTTGTTTTATCTGATTTTATAAAACCTGATGAACCGGTAATCGATACAAGCGTTGAGGAAACACAGCCTATGGATAATAATGTGACATTACCAGAAATACATCAACCGCAAAATACGGCTTTGGGAAATGGGTTATATACACCGCCCGTTGATACCGGAAAAGGAAAACGCCGAAATAAAAAGCCGTTAACAGAGATAAAATAAACATTATTATATATTATTAAACGATATTTATATAAGTTGTGTTATATTAGAGAGAAAAGCTCATATACCAGAGTCTTTTCTCTCTTTAAGCGTTAATTATTTAAATGCTGAGTTAATAATATGCGGTATTTGATGAATTGCCGATTATAAGGAAAGCCCCGATATACGAGGCTTTTATTTCTCTCGCGACATGAGTCTTTGGTTCTTTATAATAACTTATAGAATAAGACCCTGACAGGAGACAAAAAAAGATACTTAATGTGGAAAAAGTATGTATCCATGGCTTCCATCATGACACCTGAGAAGCTTGATTGATCTGTTTCCTTAAATATTCAAAGCTTGCAGTCGGTACTTTTCGTGAATAGGTATTTTATTTTAATATACCTGATTTATACAGATGCTCTCCGTATAAATCAGCTGTTTGAATCAGAATACGTTCATGCTCGCATTGAAGAGGAGAAACTGTGTTCATATCACCGGTAAGCTGGTAATTAAGGCAAGCACAATGATGACGGCATCTATCAGCAATTGAACAGCCAACGCATGATATGACTGGCTCGAGGCTCTTTTTATATAATCTCTCAGCAGCTTCGGCATCAATTCCTTTATAAACATCTCCTATTTTATATTCTGGTTTTCCGACAAATTGAACACAGGGGTATATTATCCCGTCAGGAGCAACAGAAGGCTGCTTTTTCCCGAGACGGCACCTGTCGGCACAGTTATCAGATTTAATAAGTGAGAATATTTTATCCTCAAACGGCATGAATATCCTTCGATTTCCTCCGTCCGTATTTGGAAATCGCATCAGATAATCGCGTATCTTTTCGTAACCTTTTTTAACAAATATCAAGTCAATATCTTCCCAACCGGCGTCCGGGCGATAATCAATCACACAGTTTACTCGTTTGAAACCTTTATTGAATGCTTCAATTACCGCTTCACCAAATTCTGATGCTCCGTTCTTCGGTACCGTACATAAAGCGGGTGTATCCGGAAAAGCAGACAGTATCATCGGAAGCTTCGCGTCAAGAATACTTTTTGTTCCCTCTCCATCCGGAAAGCATCTAAATTTGTCTTGCAGCACTCCGTCATATGAAACAGCGATTTCAAAATCAAAGTTTTTAACGAATTCAATGAATTCGTTATCGAGTAAAATTCCGTTTGTGGTCATTTTGAAGGCAAATTTCTTTCCCGCCTTTATCGCCTCCGCGGTGCCATATTCGGTAAGATCAAATATCAGTTGTTTTTGAAGCAGTGGCTCTCCGCCATAATAAGTAATCCCTCCGGCTTTTCCTGTACCGGACAGGCAAAGCTTTACTGCGGCTTTGCCTGTTGATTCGGTCATTCGCTCATTTCCAATATATTTATGATTATTATCTCCGCAAATCTGATAACAATATGCGCAGCGCAGATTGCATTCGTTCGTTAAATTAAGAGTTAAATTCAAAGCATTATTCACTCGTATCTTTGTTATATAGATATTGTATAATACCCATAATTACGGTCTTACTTCGTCAATACTGATAACGCCTTTAAAACGCGGTGGTTCTTCCTCAGTATCTGATGAACCCTGATCATCACCCGTTATAACGGGTTCTGTGCCATCATTTTTATTATCTTTGTTTATTTCCGTTTCCGTCGATTTACCGTAATCAAATTCCTGCATACAGGCTTGATCGTTTTCAAGACCGTTTTTATTGTCCGGCAGCTGTGATTCTGTATAAGCCACATCGCCTTCCAGAGCCAATTCAGGCTTTATTCCAAATAAATCTTTAATTGGTTCGCATCCTGTCATAACTGAAGAACCGGCTATGACAGCAGCGGCGGTAATTGCAATTATCGCAGACCGCTTCATGCTTAGAGATGCGGGAATTTCGTATTTGGTTACCTTTTCTATTTTCATATTGCAGCTCCAATTCTCCCTGGTAAAATTATGTCTGTAGGACTGTAATATTAGACTTCAAAGCCATATAATATGTTCCCTCATCTTGCGTATTCTGTATGAACATATTAAACAGCAGAGTATTTATATATTGCGGTCTGTTTTGAATAGTCGGAATAGCTTTCACTTATCGTGAGCAGTAAAGAATGAGATTTTATAAAACGCCTGATAATAATGCGGGATCAGCGCCGATAAGCGGCATAAGTCTCATCAGCGTTATTCTTTTTCTCATATACATATGGTATCTGAGCCCCTGTATACAAAGCTCATCCGATACACCGATTTGATCCGGCCGTGTAGGCGCACCGGCGGTTATGAGCATTTTTTCAATTTCAGCCGGTTCAGGAATCGAATCTCTTATAATATTTTTTATATAATCCCATTTTGACGCAAACCCGTCAAGATCGAAATTTGATACAATATTGATACTGTCGGGGAAATTCATCTTTTCTACGTCCGGATACAATCTTTCACCGTATACTTTTTTTAACATATTACATTCTATATTTTCTTTTTTGGGCTTTATTTTATCAATTTTCAGCAATGAATAATATGCCTTTGCGGTGAGTAAGGTCCCCACGGCGACTTTCCTTCCGTGAAAATCCGATATTTCGCCCGCATCAAGCTTTTTCGATTCCCAAAAGTGACTTATAATATGCTCGGCTCCGGATGCCGGACGCGAATTACCGGAAAGCTTCATAGCTACGCCTGTCATAATCAACGCGTTAAGCACTTCTCCGGAAGCAGCTTCGTCTACATTCTGAATAACAGGTGCCAGCGAAGCGATTTTATCCGCAGCTGTTTTTGTCAGATTTAAAATATCGGGGCATAGATATTCGTTTGTAAGGAGATTTGAAATACGCCAGTCGGCAACAGCGATATATTTTGCTATCATATCTCCAAAGCCCGCTCCTTTTAATACGGCAGGAGAAGCGGACAATATACGCGTATCCGCAATAATCAGCTCAGGCTGCTTTGCCTGATAAGAAAGCTTAAAGCCATGACATGTGATCGGAGCGGTATCGGAAGCAAAGCCGTCCATAGACGGCGCTGTCGCAAATATTATGAAGTATTTATTCTGTCTGAAAGCTGCGAGCCTGCAGATATCGTTAAGAGAACCTGTGCCGATTGAAAGTATGATGTCAGAATCTCCGCAAATCGATTCTATTTTCTCAACTTCTCCTATATCGGCGACACGAAGGTTGTCATATATATACTTTTGTACTACAAAACCGCTTACGCAAAGAGAAAACACCGCCTCCTCCGATACGGAAATGGTGTTTTTATCTGCCACAAGCAATATTTTTTTGAATAATGTATGCTCGGCGATTATGCATCCGGTATCTCCCGAAATTCCTGATCCGCATATAATAACAGGTGCGGATATATCATGTTTCCTTCCGCAGCGGCATTTTTCAAAGCTATATAATATTTCTTTTATATCCATTTTATACACCGTATCGCTTCAGCTTTTTTACCGAATCAGCTATATCGGCGCTTTTAAATACTGCCGACCCGGCGACGATCGTATCAGCTCCCGCAGAAACAGGAATTCCGATGTTTTCGGCGCCGATTCCTCCGTCAACCTCAAGATCGATTTCCCTTCCGGATCGATCAATCAGCTGCCGCGCATATCGTATGCTATTAAGCGTATCGGTAATAAATTTCTGTCCTCCGAAGCCCGGTTCGACCGTCATGATCAGAATAAGATCGATAACATCCATATAAGGCTCCAAAACAAAAGCGGGCGTATTTGGTTTTATTGATATTCCGGCCTTTTTACCTACTGAATGTATCTTGTCGATTATCTCTTTTTGTCTTGCGTCGCTTTCATAATGAAATGTTATGATATCGGCTCCGGCATCGGCAAAAGGCTTTACATATTTCATCGGATCGGATATCATTAAATGCGTGTCAAATACCAATGAAGATATCTTACGTATGGATTCAATGACCGGTATCCCGAATGAAATGTTGGGAACGAAATGCCCGTCCATCACATCGAGATGCAGATAATCCGCGCCTGCATTCTCAACAATTTTTATATCCCTCTCAAGATTTGAAAAATCAGCCGCCAAAAGCGACGGAGAAAGCTTTATCATATACATTTGCTCCTTTTTGGCCGCGGAGCGGAGTGACCCTTATCCCCGAAAGCCCATAAAATATAGTGTCGTTGTTTTTAATTTTTTAAAATTCATTGCTCCGCGCATCGCCGGACGTGTGAAAAGACGGACGTTAGGAAAAAATCCTTGCGCGGAGCAATTTTATTTGAATATGTCTTTTATAATATGTCACTTGAGCAATACGTCGAGATTTCTTTCGGTTAATACATATATGACATAATCGGGATTCATCGATTTTATAACCGATGTATCGAATTGATACTGCCACATGGTTTGATAATATGTTTTATCGAATCTTTCCGCGAGCAGATCAGTCAGCGCGCATCCGTATGAATCGCGTATCACATACGCGCTCGGCAGTTCATCCCGGCAAGTGTTATATTCAAGCTTACCGGTAAGCACGTCAAAATCAGGTGATACGCAGTTGCCCTTATATTTTTTGATTTTTACAGGCATCTCAAAAGTCGGAAAAGCGAAAGGCGCGAATTCGCGCATTTTTGTTTCGTCTGTTTCAAGATAATATGCAATGTCTCCACCGTCTTTTTCTATCAGCTTAAAGCCGTATTCTTCAAAGGAATGGGGAGCCGCCGCGGGAAACTTCTGCGAAATATATTTCGTAAGCTCTGTCAGAGCAAGATATGCGCCATACTCGCTCCAATGTGAATCGGTTCTTAAATATGGCGTAAATTCGCCGTCTCTGCTTTTATAAAATACATCATATAAATCTATAACAACCGCATCCGTTTCGGCAAGCGCCTCCAACACCTGGTCGCGCTTGGTCGTTTCGGATATTTTTATTTGCTTTTTAAGTTCATCGGAATAAACACTCGAAGGATTTGGCGCGAGAAGGATAATCAGCTCGGCATTTCGCCCGTCAGATTTTAGATATTCTGTTTTATATGCGGTTTTTTCTTTTAATAATTCAAGCTGACTGTCATTTAATTTTGTTTCGCCTTTAAGGTCATTTATTGTATATTTTAAAAATCCGCGATAATTGAAATCACTCACAAAAATGTGCCAGTCGTCATTGTATACATAACATCCCGAGCGGTATCCTATATTTTTGGTTACCGGTTTGCTGTCGTTTTTCCCTTCGGCAGTCGCAATAATAGAAATAGTTGCGGATTTTGTGTTTCCGAGGGCGATCGAAGATACAAAATATCCGTGGTCGGGATATGCGGATATCGTCTCTTTATTAAATGTTATTTTAATCACCGCATCAGGTTCACATTTACCGGTTATGACAATTTTATCCGGGCGAGTATTTTTACAATCCGTAATAACAGGCGACAGACAAGTTTCGTCATATAAGGTCGCAGCTTCTGTTTCTGTTTTTGTCTGTGTCTCTGTTTCTGTCACATATTCTGTCGGAGTTGTAACGCCTCCGGTTGTTTTTTCTATAGCTGCCGTCTCAGTTCCGGATGCATCTCCCGTCGCCTCAGTCCCAGATATTTCATGATTCGGCGAAGAGCAGGAAAATAAAAATGCCGCGGTTAATACAAAAAGAACTATTTGAGTAAAAAATTTGCTCATTATTAAAGCTGATTGGGAAATACGGAATTCCGTATTTCCCAATTCCTTTCGATTTTATCTAAACGGATTTATTCTTGATCGACCTTTGCGGATTCTATGATCTTGGCTGACACGTTTGCAGGAGCTTCTGCATAACGGTCAATATCATATGTAAAGCTGCCGCGTCCCTGCGTAACTGCGCGGAGCTGAACTGTGTATGAAGACATTTCCGCTTTTGGAACCTCAGCCTCTACTATACTGTATCCCTTTCTTTTTTCATCGGGATTCATTCCGAGAACCTTGCCCCGGCGCTTGTTGATATCTCCGATTATATCGCCCATGAATGAGTCGGGAATAAATACCTTCAAGATTCCGATAGGCTCGAGAATTACGGGATTTGCTTTCTTGAGACCATCCTTATACGCAAGGCTTGCGGCAAGCTTGAATGAAAGCTCGTTGCTGTCGACGTCGTGATACGAGCCGTCATACAAATTAGCCTTAAGGTTTACAACGGGATATCCGGCAAGTACGCCCTTCTGCATTGCTTCGAGAAGACCTTTCTCGACTGCCGGGAAATATACTCTCGGTACAGCACCGCCGAAAACAGTTTCAGTAAATGTAAGTCCCGGTTCTTCTCCCGGGCCGAATTCGATTTTAACATGCCCGTATTGTCCATGTCCGCCGGATTGTTTCTTGTGTTTTCCTTCAGACTGTACTGTTTTCTTTATTGTTTCACGGTATGCGATCTTTTCGGGACCGAGATCCACCGATGTGCCAAATCGGTTTTTAAGCTTTGAAGTAAGTACATCAAGATGCATTTCGCCGAGACCGTAAATAAGCATTTGCTTTGTTTCCGCATTATTTGCATATCGTACGGTAAGATCCTCTTCAAGTAATTTTGTGATTCCGGAAGATATCTTATCTTCATCGCCCTTGTCCTTCGGTTCTATAGACATGCAGAGATACGGCACGGGAAACTCGATTTTTTTATAAACTGCTTTCCCGTTTATCGAAAGCGAATCGTTTGTATTGGTATTTACAAGCTTTGCGGTAACACCCAGGTCTCCGCACGCAAGCTCATCGACTTCAGTCTGCTTTTTGCCTTTAATTATATATATATGAGCAAATTTTTCAGGCTGTTCTGTGGTTGAATTTATGAGAATATCATCACGCTTGAGCGAACCCGACATGACCTTGAAATAGTTCATTTTGCCAACAAACGGATCTGCGACAGTTTTATATACAAAAATTGATGCGGGATCAGTTGGAGAAAGCTTTCCGGAGTCAATCGGATTTGGAAATGATTTTGCTATCGTCGTTAAAAGGTAATCAATTCCGGCAAGCGTCGAAGCAGAGCCGGAGAAAACCGGCACGATCGATTTAGAATTAATTCCGGAATTAAGAGCGGCAATTATTTCTTGGTGAGTAAATTCTTCTCCGCCAAAAAACTTCTCCATCATATTTTCGCTGGTTTCGGCGAGCGCCTCGAAAAGCATTGATTTATATTCTTCAATTACAGAAGAAGCTGCAGCCGGGATCGCTGTTTCGGAAGCCTTTCCCGCTTTATCGTATACATAAGCCTTTAAATTTATCAGATCAACATAGCACGAGGTTTTATTGTCTTCAATTATCGGCACAAAAACCGGACACAGGTTTGTTCCGAAGACGTTTTTAAGAGAAACGAGCAGCGACTCGAAATTAATATTTTCTTCATCGAGTCTGTTTATAAAAAACGATTTGGAAACTCCTGCCTCAGAAGCATAATTCCAACAAAGCTCGGCACCGACTTCAAGCCCGCTTTTTGCGTTGATTACTATCATGGCGTTTTCGCACACGGAAACAGCCTGCTTCACTTCGCCGGCGAAATCAAGAAAGCCGGGAGTGTCTATAAAATTGATTTTCTTGTCATCAATCATAACAGGCGCGATGGAAGCGGAAATCGAGTATTTACGTTTTATCTCCTCGGAATCATAATCGCAAACCGTATTGCCATCAGTCGTTTTTCCGAGTCTGTCTGTTCCCTTTGTATAGTAAAGCATAGCCTCTGCCAGCGAGGTTTTGCCGGAACCGCCGTGTCCCAACAAGCAGATATTTCTGATATCTCCGGATTTAATGGTTGCCATTGTTTCTCCGTTCCCGACGGCTAAAATATTTAGTTTTACCATCGGCCGCAATGCCGTCGAAAAGCGGCCTGTGCATAAAACGCACACCAACATATCTATTATAACCTATTGGTTCTTTTTGTTCAATATCGAATTAAAAAATATCAGAGTCATAAAGTGTAGAATTTTGAACGCCATATTTGTGCATTATGCACAAAGGTATTAGTGAATAAATACATATTCGCACTCCCAATCCGGGAAACAGACATTTGATCTCGTTATATAAAGCTTGTACTCCGGATTTATTTCCCATACCGTCTCCGGAATAATAAATATATCGTCTTTTTTATGATAACACGAAACCTCAAGAATCGGACAATGTTGTTTTATTATTGCAGAACAGCCTTTTATCGCTTCATATTCCGCGCCTTCCGCGTCGAATTTTATCAAATCAGGTATAAAATCAGGATAATTTTCTATTATTCCGTCGAGTGTTTCTGTTTTTACAGTTTTTTCTTTGCGTTTCTTCTGGACTCCTCTGTTATATATATTGTCTTTAACATAAGAGCCCATTCCCTCCCCGGTACAAAAGGTTGAAACACCATTTTTGTCTGAAGCCGCGGCATTTATGAGCAAGCTTTTTTTATGCGAAAGCAGAGGATTATTCTCGAATTCTTCATATAGCCTTTTATAGCTGTGAAGCTCCGGCTCGAATGCCAGTATAGAATGCAGGTCCGGAAAATCCTTGGCGGCTTTTATGGCCGTATCTCCGTTGTATGCCCCTATGTCGGCAAAAACGCCGATTCTTTTTATTTTATCTTTTATTTTAAATGAATAGTTATCCAGCTGATGTATATATCCGATTTTTCCTGACATCTTGTACGATATAAGCGATACAAAAAAATCCCTGGAATTTTCGTCGGCAAGAGCGTCAAACACTCTCTGAAGCCTCAGTTCATTGTTTTCAAAGTAGTTTTCATCAAAAACCTGTGAAGGGTCACCGTATATATTGACATCAGGGAAATACAGCTCATGGCGCGAAGCGATTGATTCTATATGCTCCATAACCTCATTTATTTTTGTCGCAAAGCACACGAGGACCGTAAAATCTCCATAGATCTGTTCCGCTTCAAAAAGTGTAAGCACCTTGTAACCGCAGAAGCTCTGTCCGCGGACAAAATCGTCGCTCGCAAAGATTCCCGCAAGCTTTATTCCTCTTTCAGAAAGGCATTTCAAAACCTTTTCAGCTCCGTCACCCATACCATACAGTAAAATACGCTTTACGCTATTTTCAAGCTTTACCCAAAGAGATTCTTTTTCATTTACGGCATATCTGATATTATTGTGTATCATCATTTATTGACTTTCATGTTAATTGGTATTATAATTTTCAGTGAAGTAAAAATTTGATTGGAAAGAGCGTCATTGATGGAGAATCTGATTAAATTCGTTTCGAACGAGCAGATGGATAACCTCATATCGCCTTGTGCGTTTCGCCCGTTAAAAGTTAATTATATTTATGACCCGGAAAAAGCCAATAAATACTGCATTCAGGATATAGAGCACACTTTAAATATGTTTGACCATTCCATCAAAGCGGATTTTATTCCGATCAGAGACTTGTTTTCGAATAATTCGCAGGATGAGCTTCAGTCTGTAATCGCAAATCTGACGAAAACATATAATGACATATATGCCGATTTCACCGGAACATCAGTCGGAGCTGTTTTGAACGCTTTCGGATATATCACAGCGAAAGGCATAAAATCGTTTTCTGTAGATATAATGAAAGACGAAGTCATTCAGCTTGCCGGTTTTTCATCCGGTGAAAAATTATCGTATGTGACGCCTCATTTCAACGTAAAGCAGATTATATCCGCTCACGGCGCGTCCGCAATGCGGTCGGGACGCCCGACTCCGTTATTTAAATATTTTCCTATACTCAAAAAGCTTTCCGTTATTATATTAGGCGATTTAGACGTGTGGAAGAAGCAAGGTAAATTCCTGCAAAAAGCTCAGGCTCATTACTCGGAGGGGCTTCATGTCGAATGCGATACCTCCCTCAATATAGGCAGCGAACGGGTGTATCTTGATGATCACTTTTTATATTCGCTATATGAAGCAGGAGCCCTGGATTATGCGAACATAAAAAACAAACGAGCTTCATTCAAATTTCATGATAACTTTATAAAAGACTGTCTCTGTGACATTGGCATATGGGCCGAGGTCATCACATATATTACCGCACTGCAAAGCGGCTTCTTTGATGACGTGCAAATGAGTGTAAAGATTGACTGGGACGGAGAACGCGAGGACATCAAATTCGGAAGCGCCTTTAACGAAATTGATAATATCTGTGTCAAGGGATATATTCCGCTCTTTATTTCATGTAAAACCTCAGAACCGTCCATAGAAGCAATTAACGAGCTGTATCTGTACGCAAATCATTTCGGAGGCGCCGGCGCGAAATGCGCGATCGTCACTTTAGGAGATATGAAATCAAAGCAGGTCTATTTTTCGGGGATTGACAAACGCGCCCACGACCTTGGTATTTCTCTTATTGACTACGCTGATATAAGAGACGGCTTTTTGGCAAAAAAGCTTCAGGAGGCAATAGGAAACCGTTTACTTTGATACTTTTATTTCACCTGATGTTAGATCTAAATATATATATTTAATTTTAGACATATCGGCGCATTCGCATCCCTTCGGCTGCGGCGCGCCGATATTTGCGTTCAACGGATCATAGGCACAGAAATGAGTCTTTCCTTCCGCGCCGATTACAGGCACGCCTTTCCCGCATTCGATAAAAGCAAAGCATTCCGAATTTAAAGTAAGCAGTTCTCCTTTTTCTTTGGCCCGCGAATATATTATTTTCTTTCCGGCAAGCGCGACTTCGCAAACGCTTGCGCTGCCATTTTCACTTTCGAGCATTTTGATTCCATCTTTTCCTCCGAAAATATCGATATTATCACCCACACGGTATTTTTCTAATTCAATATGGTTATTGTTGCAGTATTTACCAATATGCGCCAGGGATTCGATCTCCTCGATGCTTTCGGGATGCGGAACATAGACAGTTTTGATTTTGATTGTTTTAATTAATTCCAAAAATCTTTTGTATAGATTAACATTCAATTCGGATACAATATAAGCTTCCGCTTCGGTAATTCCCCGATCCGCCGCAAGCGCTTTAAGAGAACCGCGATCGGTATTGTATCCGGGAACGGTCAGCTCCGCCAGCACATATTTATTTCCGCTTTCTATTATCATAGTTTTCTCACTGCGTGTGTTTATTGCGTATATTTCCGATTTCGCCGGCATAAACTGACATGATACGGCATAAATCGACGAACATAGCAATACGATAACTATAGGCGCAGCGGCAAAAAACTTGGGCTTTACGGAAAAAGCGACGAATACTATTATTACCGCAACCGTCACCGCGGCAAGTATAAGCGAAATATATCTGCCGGTATAAATACTGATAAAATCAAACCCGCTTATCCATTTAACCGCTGATGAAAATATATTTATAAAAAAATCGGCGAGATCTCTCGGAATTGAAGCGACGGACATGATCACACCGGACGCAAACGGAAGCGCAAGCGCAATTAAGCTCATCGCGTAATATATGACAGCGCAATAAATTACGGGAGTAAAAATAACTATTAATAGCGTATTATACAACGGCGAAAAAGGAGCCGCATACGAAAACATCATAGACGAAACAGGCAGAGAAAACAACACTGCGGCAATGGAAACGGCAAAACCGGAAAGAATATAATAAAGCGTTTTCCTGGCGTTTCTTTTCAGAAACCTATCTTTCTTGTCATACGAAAATATTTTCTTTTTCTTCAGCCACTTACAGAAAGGAGACGCGCCTGTTATTATCCCCAGAGTAGACAAAAACGAAAGCTGAAATCCTATATCAAAAGCCGAATAAACATTAAATAAGCATATGATCGTTCCCGAAACCAAAAGCGTTCCGAGAGCATCGCTGTCCCTTCTCAGTATTATTGAAAGATAATAAATCGAAAGCATAAGTCCCGCCCTGAGTGCCGAAGAGGAACAGCCGCACATCATAATATAAAATACTGACGCGGCAATTCCGGCAGCGCAGTTTATTTTTCTGTGCACTCCCAGCATTTCAAGCAAAAGATACAATGCTCCGCAAAAAATTGAAATGTGAAGTCCGGAAACCGCAAAAAGATGAGATGTGCCTATTCTTTGGGCGTCAGCTTTTAATTCTCCATCAAGCTCGGATTTATCTCCGAAGATAACACATTTAATAAAGCCTCCGTATATAAAATCGTCGGCTTTTTCAGAAAGGTGCGTTCGGAGAGAATTTATCATTCCGGGAATTGAACGACTTCCGTCCTTGGCAATATCCATATATTCGAATTCACCGCATACGAGAACGCCCTTTGCTCTGAGAAAATAATATTCGTCATAACCAAACAAAGACGATGTCGGCTCATATAATGCCGCTTTAACTTTGATTTTATCTCCCGGATGAGGCACGCGAGGATACGAATCCGACGGCGAGTAGGTTGTCAGTTTGATTTTTATTGAGCTGGCGTCGCCGTTTATTCTGTCTGCTTTTATAATTATATAAGCGTTTGTATCATTTATTTCCGTATCATAAACAAAGCCTTCAATGACAGCCTCTTTGTCATATAGTTCTTCTGCTTTACGCACATACACATTTAGATAAACAGCCGCAAATATCGACGCGGCCGCGAATCCCGCGAGAATAAATATAAACAAAGACCGCCCATATCCCGGACGCGGCAGGATTCTGTCCGCAAAAACAATTACCGTAACCAGCACAGTGCAAACTGCCGTGCATATAATCATGATTACGGTATTGAATCCACAGTATAACACCGCTGTAAGCCACACTAAAAACGCGGCGCAGAATCCGTTCAGGGGACGGACGGCAATTTGCGACATATTTATCTCTTTATATTTATGGTTTTCTACAGTTCACCTTTACATATTCATCGGTTGAGCCGGCAATATCTGTGAGAAAAAGCTTTGCACCGTCAATTTTACAAGTATATTCTTCGCTTTTGCTGATTCCGAGAATTGTGTATGAAATGACAAGCGTTTCGTTCTCAAAGGCATATGTCGTTTCAACGGATTGCCCGAACACGGTCATTGATCCGGTATTGTCTTCTCTGAACATGAGATTTATATTCACGGCTGAATTAGCCGAAGTCCATTCGCCTGTAAGAGAAGGTTTTCCGCAACCGGCAAATAAAAGCGTAAGTGTGACACACAGCGCGGCAAGCAGAATCGAAATTGATTTTTTCATTTGTTGAACATCTTTCCGCCGAACCGTAACTTTTAAATGGTTTCGGCATGCCGAAATTGCATTATTTTAATTACAAAATCAAAATTGATGATTGAAAGATTTATCTTTAAACTTGTCTTTGTAATTTCATTTTTTTCTTCGCCTTCTGGATTTCCTGCGTCCGGAGATATAAAGCAGTGTGAATAAGAACGAAAGCATGATACACAGCGCGATAATCGGAAAATATGTTTTTAAAAATTCCAACTGTTCTTCGGATAACGGCATGTTACTATCCGTTTGCGGCGCGACTATAACAGGTTTCGCCGTGCCGGTTTCAGTAAACTCACCGGTTTCAGCTTGTTCTCCGGTTTCGGTAAGTCCGCCTGTCAACTCTTTTTCGCCCGTGTTTCCCGGAACGTTCGTTTCAGGAGGTATGTTCTCTGATTCTGAATACAAAGTGATGTTCTCGAAAAAGTCGTTTTTATTTATATCCAAGCCGACATTTGATCTGTAAAGTCCGAATAGACACGGGCTGTAGGTCTTGATCTGCGATGCTTTAGTAATCTTTGCGGAATTTGTACCCCTTATCCATTTTGTGAACCATGTCCATTGCTGAGACAGATGGTATGCATATGACGCCTGTGATACCTCAAATGGCGTTTTGCCTCCGAGCGAAGCGAGTGGTATATCATAATCAAGCTCAATTGGGTTTTCTGTATAAAGATGAAGATACACTTTCGGAGTTTTCCATATGCCATATTTCGCGGCGGAATCCGGATACGCTTCGGCGTCATTCTCGAGAGAAAGCGCTTTTAAAAGAGTTTCAGTATTTAATATATGAGCGCCATGACTATATTCACCTTTTATATCATGCCCGATTATAACCTGTGGTTTGAATCTTCTTATGTTTTCAAGCTGATACGTGATAAAATCCGATTCTTTAAATCCTTCGTCCGAATATACTGAATAAGCATCTTCCAGTGATTCGGAATAAAGGTCGGGAAAGCGTCCGATGACAGGATAATTTTTCAGTCCGGCCGCCCACAACCCGTCAAGCTGTTCATGTTGGCGCCCCGTAGAGGCATAATGATATGTAAAGTAAACCACCTGAACCGCAGCCTTACGTTCTGTGACATAATACGGAATCAAGCCTGCATAAAACAAATGCTCGTCATCAGCATGTGTCGACAACAGCATTATATCAGCCTTTTCAAGAGGCGGAAGCCATGTCTGCACCCATGAAGGCGGCATCCCTTCGGAAAACGCGTATATTTCAGCTATATATGATTCCTTTTCAGGAAGAGTTATTTCAAGGGTATAGATATTTCCCAATGCTCCGGCAACATTAATATATTCATGAAGAAATGCGAATTTACCGAATCCTGAGGTTTTCCCGTTTCCCGACAGAGACCATTCCGACGGAATCCTGTGCCATATTATGTATATTGATGAAATGCTCTCCGAAGATTCGAGAATAAGCTTCTTCCCTGACGAAAGCGAAAGATAGGTCGATGTGTCGCCATCAAAAATAAGGGCTTGATCCGATTCCGATATGCCTGATATATTGACTTTTTCGGTTATATTTTGCGCTTTTACCGCATCATCTTTGTCTGCGAGAGCGATGGACGGAAATAATATCAGACAATACAACGCCGCGCAGACGGCCATCGCGGCTTTTTCTAATATTCTCATTATTTAATCACTGTTTTCCGCGAAGTTGATATAGCCGTATCCGTCTTCCTCAAAAACATGAGCATATATTTTACCGTCTTGGGTATACAGCATATAATCCTCTTCGCCTATTTTTTCCTTTACAAGAGGGTTAAGCGACATATTTAAATTATCCCAATATAAAACAGAATCATATTGTGAAAGAATCTTGAAATTTTTATCCCAGCCGTGATAATATGAATACCCGTTTGTCGGCAGAGGTACGACCGGGTAAGAAAGCTCTCCGCCGTTTGTATAGACCATTGCGCCGTAAAAAGCCCATTCGCTGGAAAATACGCCGGTTACATGCTCGTGATACAAAAAGTTTTGTTCATCCAGCAGCGACGAATTTAGGTTTAATATACCTGTTTTCCCGCTGGCGGCGCCTGATTTTACGGCTTTTTCGGTTTCTCTGAGTACAATTTTGTCAAGCTCATATGTTTTCATATAATCGTATGTTTCAGACGCGGCAGCTATTAAAGACACAAGCGAAAAAGCCGCGCATACAGCCGCAAAAGTTCTTCGTTTATTGCGAATAAGCATTCTGAATAATAAGTCAATAAGGACAGCGGCTCCGACAATGCTCGCCGCCGTTGAACGAAGCGAAAACCAAGGGTTCGCGATAATAAGAAACGGCGTGACCGGTGCAAGCATCGCAAGAAATCCGTATACAGCGGCTGTGAAATTTACATGCGGCCTGCTTTCTTTGCCGGAGACAGAAGCTTTTCGGAATTTTCTTGAAATACGGCAAAAATAATATATTAATAATGACATAGCAACGCATATCAACAGATAAAGCCATCCGTTTTCAGTTACGATCAATTTTATTCCTCTGATAAATCCCGTAAACAAAGTACGAATACCGCCTTTTATAAATGCGGCTCCGATCTGACGGGAGATATCGGGAAAGAAGGTTTTAAAATAATATGAGCTGGTCGGAAGGCATAGCTCCATACGTGCGGATATCGCGCCGCCGCCGGCAAAAGCGCGGGTAAAAGCAAAATAAACAGCCGCGTTTACAACCGATATCAAACCGAGATACGACGTCTTTATCTTTTTTAGCAAGAATATTAACGCGGTCATCAGCCACAGAGCAAGAGAAAGGATAAAAATCTGTTCATAAAAGGAAATTGATATCAGCTGTAATACGCATGCGGCAACAGCTGTGGTTGTTCTTTTTGTTTTTATGAAAACAATAAAAAGATAAAGAGACAAAGAGGTATAAAACAGGCCGCTAACGATTCGTGAAGATGCCGAAAGCCAATATGTTGCCTCAAAATTAAGAGGCAGAAGCAAATAAAAGAATATGAAAAGCTTTCCTGTTCCGAATAACCTAGAGAACGAAGCGTAAAACAGCATGCCCGATAATCCGAATAGAATAGAGTTGAGCAATACGCCAATGATCATATGATCAAATAGCGGGGCATATATGAACAGGTCGGCAATGACAGCAAGCGGCCTTGAAGCGAAAAGCCCTTCCTGAATGATCAGCTTCCAGTAATCTGTGGCCGACGCATAATTATGATATTGAATATAATCATCGAGAGTAAAAGCATATTCAAATCCGCAGTATAAAAATCTGAGGAAAGAGATAAAAATACAAAGGACGCAAAGACATAAAAATTCATGCGATCTGATAAAAACCGATAATTTCAAAACAAAGGCGCTTTTATTGCGTTTTACTCGAATATTCTTTTGTTCATCCATCAATTATATTCCTCAAACTTCCTTTGGAACGGAAAGCTGTCTATTCCGGCACGCCGTGCCTGTTCATGCTGTTTTATACGCGGAATATTGTAAACCGTTCCGTCTTTTTCAAATCTCGCGCCTGTCTGTTTAAACTTAAAACATATGCCTGTATCTTTACAGGATTCTTTTAATGCCAATATCCATGAATAACGGCAAATACGAGCATCGTTCCCCGATTCCCCTCCGGCCGTAACACCGTAGAATTTATCAGAGATAAGTCCGTTAAGATCAATTCTCTCCAAAAGCGGTTCGCATATTATTTCTTTGTATTTGATAGGAAGTGAAGCAAAAAACGGAAGCCTTTCCTCCGCTCTTTTCTGATTTTCAACGGTACAGCATATGGTGACATTTTCGTATCCTTGTTTCCAATCGTCGGGAATGCATTCATAAAAACGCAAGATGCGTTTTGTTATGAATAAAAAATGCAGATCAGGGCGTGATCTGATCATTTGCCAAGCTTCTCCGCGCCATCCATCGGCTTTATCAAGGAAAAAATCAGAAGAAAAACAAGTGAATACAAGCGTCCCGGGCTGGATTTTATAGCAGCCGTTTTTATCCTTGGCTGCCGGTTTATAAAAATCCGCGGTTTTTGCACAAACCGTTGCATCGCGTCCGTACCTCGCATCGCCGCGGTACACATAGCAATTGACGCAGCCTTCGCTGTATTTATCACAGCCGTGCCAGAGATTCCACATCACCGACATCCGGTGATTATCCCTCCCCCTATAACGACATCTCCGTCGTAAAGCACGATCGACTGCCCAGGCACGGCGGCTCTGACCGGCTCGTCAAAATCGACACGCATCTCATCAGATCCTGTGATATATGCCGTGACAGGCGTTTCCTGTTGTCCGTATCTTATTTTTGCCGTACTTTTTATGACACAGTCAGTAACCTTTGTCGCGATAAAATTTAATTTATTTGCCAATACCGTCCTTGAATACAGCTTTTCTTCAGAGCCAAGCGTGACCGTGTTCGCGCGCATATCCTTTGCGGTAACGTATACACGTTTTCCGAATCCGGTACCAAAGCCCTTTCTCTGCCCGACGGTGAAATTGACAGCCCCCGGATGAGTGCCGATCTTGTTTCCATTTTCATCGATAAAACTTCCGCCTTTTTCGGTAAAGCCCGCGTATCGTTCAATAAATGACGCATATCCCTCTCCGGAAATAAAGCAGATATCCTGGCTGTCCTTTTTGTCAGCGTTTTCAAATCCATTTTGAAATGCGATTTCGCGTATTTCCGGCTTAGTATATTCTCCTAGAGGAAAGCGAACAGAGGAAAGGATGTCCTGGGTCAGAGAATATAAGACATAACTCTGATCCTTTTTCCGATCCGCCGAACGCAGAAGCAGATACCTTCCTGATCCAAAATCATATCTGATTCTCGCATAATGCCCTGTCGCAAGAACATCACAGCCGGAAGCGCGCATAAAGCGTGTCAAAGCTCCGAATTTTACGCGCGGATTACATATTACGCACGGATTCGGAGTTTTTCCATCGAGATAATCACATACAAACGGCTTTATAACTTCTTTTTCAAACTCATCCCTGACATCCAATACGCGAAAAGGTATGCCTATTCTCTCCGCGATCAAAGCGGCCGTATTTTCATCGGAAGCAAACTCAGAGTGAGGTTTATTATAAAGCCTGAGCATGACGCCTTCGACATCAAAGCCCTCGTTTTTAATTAAAAGAGCGGCGACGGCACTATCGACCCCGCCACTCATTGCTGCAACGTATTTCATAATATAATTAATTTAATCCGAATTTCTTTTGACACACTCGTCGGCGGCGACGACAATCGCGGCAAGCAGCGCCGTATCCTCGTCCTTTTTCGATGTCATGCAAATATTGATTCCTGCGTCAAACCATTTCTTTTCCACCTTGCCGAAAGGTTTTTTGTCTTTATACACAGCGTAATCGAAACCAGCGCAGTCACCGATAACGGTGAAATCCGCCGCGGGCGATTCAATTTTTATTTCATGGGCAAAAAATGAGAATTTTGAACTCACTGTACAAAATGGAGATCCACCGAACATAACCGTAAGCTTCGGTATTAAAGAAGGCTTTCCTTGAATAGCAATGACAGTTTCTCCTACCGCGTTCTTACCCTCAAAGCATATTCTTTTCTCTATATTTTCTTCAGTAAAAATGAAAACAGGCAAGCCGTTTCCATCGCAAAACACGATGTCTTCTTCCGGTACTATTCCGGAATTTTCTATATACAACGTCATCAAATTATTTCCGCGTCGTTGATTATAAGTCTGAATCTTAATCCGAGATAATGCGCGGATTTACGGCAAAGAGTCATACGGTTGAGAAATATTTCAAAATAATCAATAACGGGGCAGTTAGACGTATCAATGTTCAATTTCAGAGTAACAGTCATTTTCTCGGTATCAACCGAAAGATCGGAATGATAAACAGCATAATTTACCCGGTCGTGTATATCGAAATGCAACAGATCGTTTTTCGCTCTGACGCGGGAGCGGCGAACATCGCTTTTGTCCGCAATTATAAGAGCCGCGGCAATCGGACTGACTGTCGTTGCGGTGCTTTCATCATGATTTCCGATGGCAGAAACGACCTCAGCCGTTTCCTCGGGGCTCATGCCGAGCTTTTCCAGAATCCGGAATGCCATACAGGCACCTGTCTGTGCGTGACCGTCACGGTTGACTACGTTGCCAAGGTCATGCATATATCCGGCAATACGAGCAAGCTCGCATGTTCTTTCGTCATATCCGAGAGCTTTCAGTATTTCAGATGATTCCTCCGCGGCTTTTATGACATGGGGAAACGAGTGCTCGGTATATCCCATCGCGAGCATATTCCTGTCGGCGAATTTAATATATGTGTTTATTTCTTCGTTATTTCTGACTGTTTCGTAAGTTACCGTATTCTCTACCTCTCTTTAATTTCTGAAATCATTATAGCCGATACATAATTGTTTGTCAATATTTATAAATTACCGTTGAAATAAAGGATTAATGATGGTATCCTGATAAATGGCATACTATGATATTGAAAAGGCAGATCTTATAACAAAATTATATAACCTTACTGTAATAAAAGTTAATTCAAATGATATACCATACGAGTATAAAATTCGTATACAGGAACCTTTCATATAGCAGCTATTGTCAATGTATAAATATTTAATAAAAGGACAGTAAAAAAATGAAAATCGAACTACACGCGCACACCTCGGCGGTAAGCCGCTGCGCTCATTCAAAGCCTGATTTAATGGTAAAAACATGTAAAGAAAGCGGTTACGACGCGGTAGTCGTGACTGAGCATTACAGCAATAGCCATCTTTCTCAATGTGTCGGTATGAGCTTTGACGAAATGATTTCGGCATATATGCGGGGATATTACGAATCAAGAAATGAAGGTGAAAAAATCGGATTGAGGGTTTTCTTCGGTATTGAACTTTGCTGCGATCCGGGACCTAACGATTATCTGATATACGGAGCGGATGAGAAGTTCCTGCGCTCCGCGCCGGTTCTTCCCGAAATGCAGCTTACCGATATTATTAAAATTTTACCCGAAAGCGCTCTGGTTTATCAGGCTCATCCGTTCAGAGATAACATGAGAATAACGCCTCCCGAAAGGCTGTTCGGGATTGAAGTCTTCAATGGTAATCTCCGTCATAATTCACGCAATTCATTTGCGCGTTTATGGGCGGAAAAATACGGGCTTAATATGATATCCGGATCGGATTATCATGATTCCGGAGATCCGTTCTGCGGCGGAGCAGAGTTTTATGACAATATAAACAGCGAAGCGGAGCTCGTAACCGCTCTCAAAAGCGGAAAATACGAGCTGATCACCGACTCAAGAGCATAAAATAAACCAATATTTAACATTTAATTAAAATCTCGTATAATATATTGACATATAGTTTATGGTATGTTAAAATCGAGGTAACATAAATAACATTTTTGAAGTTGGATAAAAAACACGGCGATTATTGCCGTTATATCAGATACAGACTTTTCTGTTTATTAACTCGGCATTTAAATAACTACCGCTAAAAGAGAAAAAAGGCTCTAGCATATTGGCTTTTCTCTCTTATTTAATAAAGATTATTTAAATACAGTTTAATAATAATACAATTATATTATTTCCATACAACAACACAGCGGCGATATACGCTGCGATACCATACATTTAATAGATCAGATTCTGATGAATTGACACAGGCTTTCAGAAATTCATACCGTACCCATAATATATTTTACAGGAGATACAATATGAAAAAGCAAATGCTCTGTTTACTTATCGCCTGCGCCATGATTTTCATGATTTTCTGTTCCTGTGCCCAGCAGCCTTCGCAGACATTAACCGCAGGCACGAATGAGCTCACGGATATAGCCGCCTCCGACGATACAGCCGAGGCGGAGGTGACGCCGGATGTGCCAGATATCACCTTTGACGGTATGAAATTCCGTGTGCTTGTCTATCAGGGATTAGATCCGACGCTAGATTCCCGTGATTTTTATACTGATGATTCATCAGCCGGCGAAATGATATACGAAGCGGTAATGAACCGTGACGCATATATTGAAGAAAAATACAAGGTCGAGATTGAAGTGACCGGAGTGAAGGATGTCGTGGGCACGGCACGCAAAAGCATTTCTGCCGGCAGCGATGAATACGAAATGATCATGCCCTTTATTGATCAGGCGTTTTCGCTCGCGCAGGATAATCTGCTCATAGAGCTGCATAACGTCGATTATCTTGATCTATCAAAACCATGGTGGGATAAAGCTATTGAACGCGATCTCGCCATCAACGGAAAGCTTTATTTTACAACCGGAAGCATTTCAGTAATGGATGAAGAACTGAACATGGGTGTTGCTTTCAATAAAACGCTCGCGGCGAAAAACAACATAAATCCGTATCCTCTCGTTGAGGATAAAAAGTGGACATTCGACGCAATGTACACTCTTTCAAAAGGTATTACACACGACGACAATGGCGACGGCAAATACGACACGCACGATACATGGGGAATAGGTCATTCTCTTGACTGCGCATATGAGATGTTTTTCGGCGCCGGAGTTAAAATAGCCTCTATAAATGCGGAAGGAAAGCCTGAGCTTACCGTTAATTCTTCACGTGCTGTCGCAGTAATGGACAAGCTCTGTGAAATTTATCACGAGCCGAATGCCGTCGGAACCGTGGAACACTTCGGAGGCTGGGAAGCGCTGAACCAAATGATGGTCGACGGCAAAATTCTGTTTCGTCCGGCCAATATCTACAATCTGCGTCAGTATCTGCAGATGGTGGACGAATTCGGCATGCTGCCCATGCCGATGCTGGACGATGAGCAGGACAGCTATTATCACATAGTCCTCACCAACGGATGCGCCGGCGTCTGTATCCCGTCGACAAACTCCGATTTGGAAATGACAGGTATTCTGCTTGAAGAGCTCAGCTATTACGGAGGAAAAGTCGTCACGCCAAAATATTATGACAGCTATATTAAATATCGCGTGTCCACAGACGAGGACACAGGCAGAATGTTTGATATCATCTTTTCAACAAAGACATATGACATAGGAAAGGTTTTCGGATGGGGCAACATAATAAGCTCCGTTATTACCAAGACAATCGTTGCCGGGAGCGGCTTTGCGTCCAACTATGAAGCCGTACAGTCATCGGCGCAAAAGGCTCTCGATACCACATATGAACAAATGGTGTCAATTAAAGACTGAATAAAAGAAGCGCGGTCGCTTTTCGAGAAAAGCTCAGTAAAAGCTTCAATCCACTGTTTATTAAATAAATTATATTTTTAAGAGAGAAAAGCTCATATACCAGAGTCTTTTCTCTCTTTAAGCGTAATTATTTAAATGCCGAGTTTATAATGCGGTATAGCTATTATAACTTAACCTGAACAACTTCACCCGGCATATATTTATATTGCCGATTATTACCCGCGCAGGAAACACTGATCATATGCTCCTTTCCGGAGCGTTCGACAATAATATCAAAACTCTTTCCGAACAGTTTTACCGATTTAAGACTCATACGCTCCCACTCATCCGGCAATCTCGGCACACACGCGAAGCTGTCAAGCCCGGTGGGATTTATCCCGAATATGCCTTCGGTCACGACACGGCAATACAGAGCGCTCTCCGCCGACAGCTGACGTTCATCGGCTTCGGGATATGCCTCCACAGCATACGGAACATGTTCTTCCAGTAATCTGCGTCGTGAATAATACGTAAAATAATCAAGTGCCCTTTCTGTTTCACCTGCATTGAATACCCCGCGAAGACCGTACAAGGTGGATCTGTCCCAGAAGGTTTTATCTCCCGCCTGCGTGGCAAGCCCGTTTTCAGTCCACAGTCTCGGAGAAAACAGCGCGTCAATTGTTCCCTTCTTGCGGTTCATAATGCCCATTGTAAGCGGAAGGCAAATCCATGCCCTCAATATGTCGTTTCCGTCATAATACCTGTATGTATCAAAACCTTCCACATTCGCGCCGAAATATTTTTCAATTGATACGGCAAGCTCATCCGCACGCGTATTATATTCATCTGCCTCCTGGGTTTTCCCGATGGCGTATGCAAGATATGATGCCGAACGCAGCCCGCCGTAGGTAAGGCTCGATGTCGACAAATTTGCATTTCCGCTTGGAAAACGGCCTTCAAGCTCATCCGACTTAGAAGAGATAACTCCGTCATCTGTCATTTTTCTTTTACAGTATTCAAGGCACCATTCAATGGCGGGCCAAAGCTCTTCGGCTATAGCTTTGTCACCTGTTTCAAGCGCAAATCGTGACGCTCCGTATGCGTACATTGCCGCGTCACCGCGGTCTCCCGCGCCCTCCCATATATCGATTCCCTCGGCGATTATGGACGAAGGAATCGGCGTATAATCAGGACCCATAAAAGGTATGTACAGCCTGTAGCAATTTAATGAAGCTATATTTCCTTCTTTATAACCAAGGAACGGAAAAAACGGCCCGGCATATTCCGCCTGATCGTTTGCCCATACCGCGGCGTAATATGATCCGCCACCCGGACCGTGCATAAGTCCGCCTTTTGTTTCAAATATGCTCTCCGAAGCCCGGAGCTTTGCCATATTAAACGCATTAGCAAGCACCGGATCGGGGCATTCAAATATCAGTGATTGCGAAATATTTTTTACAAGAGAAAGCCTTTTATTCAATTCATCATCGGCGTCAAGGACCGGAACGCCGTTCATTATTTTTCTGCCGGAATATGTTATTCCGAAAGCTATTTCTTCACCGGGCTTTAATTCAGTTCTGAGCGGAGCATTATGGTTTACTTCCAGTATATATATTCCGTAAACCCCTCTGGCAGTTTTAACATCGTTAAGCGGCATTATATCAATGGAAGCTGATTTTTCAGAACTGTTTTTCAGAATAATGCGATCCATAACAGCCTGATGCCCTGTGGTCGGGAAAACAGTACGGATTATATCGATATTCTGCTTTGTATGGCTTTTGATGGTAAGTACACCGTTGAAAACAATGTGGTAAGGCTTTTCGTCTGATATGCTTTCACCGTTTATTATGATGTGCGATGCGGTATCCATGCCGTATTTCTGAATAAGGCTGGCATGCGTATTATTCGGTATCGTTCTGAGCATAGGATAGACAACACTGCGCGTCAAGGTCAAATTACCGTTGCCGTCAACTCCGTAATATACAATAGTTGAAACAAATTTACCGCTCATTTCGATATGGTCTTCGTGCGGTATATTTTTATCCTCAGATACATTCCAGCAAATACTTCCGTCATTGTTCAGTTTCCAACGTGTGCTTTCGTCGGTTTTCATGGGTGTTTTAATTAATATATCCATATTTACTCCTATAGTATTGATTCACGACTATGTAAACTAATCGTTATGTATCAATCATTTATTGTTAATAATTTAATATATGTGAATGATCATTAAATACATGAAGATAATACTTTTCGTCTTTTTCATTATACTTTATAATTGAGATTGAACAATTTTCAGGAGGAAGCCCCAAATAGAATCTTTTTTCCTGCGAAATATTCAGTAGCCCGCAAATTATCGAGCGAATTGTTCCGCCATGGCATACAATCGCTACTTTATTATATTTTTTTATCAGTGGTTGTATAATTATTTTACACCTTTGCCATACAGCTTCGCCGTTTTCTCCGTTTGGATATGCTATATCTTCATCATGTGAAATCCATTTTGAATAAGTATCCGGAAATAAATCCCATGATTTCAGATATAAATCTCCCATATCTATCTCCCGCAAGGCTTTATCACATATAACCTTACTACGACATAATTCGCTTAATATATTGGCTGTTTGTTGTGCTCTGGATAAATCACTGGTCAATATAACATCAAGCTGTAGCTTCTTGCATCTCTGCGAAAGTAACTTAGCTTGCTCAATTCCCTTTTCAGTTAACGGGGGATCCATAACTTGTCTTTCATAATTATAGTATTCAGGCAACGATCGAAAGCTTTCGCCATGTCTAATTAGATATAAATCCATATGCTATCCTTTAATTAATATTTTAACCTCATGTATATAAAATAAACTCTTATAGGATAAATAAAATCAATTAATAGAATTCAGCTATTTTAATTCGTAAACGTCTTTCGCACTTCCGACAGATCATGCCCTGTCGGATTCTGGAAAATACGAAGGTCAAATTCCGCGGCGACGGCAATGATATGGTCAAAAATGTCCGCCTGAATTCCTTCATACTCGGCCCATTCAGTCGTGTTTGTGAAAACATAAATCTCCAACGGAAGACCGTGTTCAGTCGGACTTAACTGACGCACCATACGGGTCATGCTCTTGTGTACCTTGGGGTTATGCGCAAGGTATGCGTCCACATATGCGCGGAATGTACCGATATTAGTCAGGTGTCTTCCGTCAACTCTGCTGGAATCAATCGCAAGTTGCTTGTTATACGCATCTATTTCCTTCGTTTTTTTGGCAAGATAATCTTCTATAAGCCTGAATTTACTATAACGCGCAAGCATTTCATCATCACAAAACTTAATGCTCGTCATATCAATATAAAGCGCTCTTTCGATCCTCCTGCCTCCGGCCTCCTGCATTGATCTCCAGTTTTTAAAAGATTCGGACACCAAAGAATATGTCGGAATTGTGGTTATTGTCTTATCCCAGTTTTGGACTTTTACAGTATGTAAAGTGACATCTATTACCGAACCGTCTGCGCTGCGGCTTGGCATTTCGATCCAGTCTCCTATGCGCACCATATCATTTTCGGTCAGCTGAATGCTTGCCACAAAGCCGAGAATGGAATTCTGGAAAATCAACAGAATCACAGCCGTGGCGGCTCCGATACCACCGAGCAAAAGCGTCGGCGACTGATCCATCAGAACGCTTATGATAACAACGGCGCCGATAATATATGCCAGGATTTTGACTATCTGTAAATATCCCTTTATAGGACGGGATTTTGATATCTCGTAATTCCTGTAAATATCGTCAACAGCGTCAAGAAGCTTATCAAGTGACAGAATAATGCCGAAAACGATCATGGACAAAGCAATCCGGCGTATCCAGACCTCACATGACGGGAAGGTTGACGCAAATATATTGACAACAATAGCGGGAATGATGAGAATCAATCGGTCAAATACCTTACGACGAAACAGTATATCATCCCATTTTGCTTTGCTTTTTGATACAACGGCTTTCATTATTCGCAATAACAGCTTTTTTGCTATATAGTAAGACAGAAAGCTGACAAGAACAGTAATAATGACAGCTGCTGTCGCAGACATAAATCCGGAAACAACTTCGCTTATTCCCTGTTCTATGAAATATGCCTTGATCCAATCAATCATTTTCGACTCCTTTATGTTTAGCCCGCGATTATAGGATATCTTGAAAATTATATCAGATATTATTATAGCTATATTCATCTCTTAAAACAAGATGGAATTAATATTTTTAGAGAATTTATAATATATGCAGGCAGAGACAGAATCTCGGATATGCATACAATCCTATGGGAACGGCCGCAAGCAATATGAAATATGATAAGAAGTTGCTTGGCAGTTGATTATAAATGTCCTTCCGCATGGCAGCAAAAACCGTCTTAGATAAATTTATACACAATGTGTATGGCTTAACATCAGACATATGGTTAACAATAACACATATTAATATTGTATAATTTATGTGGCAAGGCGCTATTAAAAATATAAGCTTTTTAATAAATAATTTATATTGACATAATATGCTTTATATGATATATTTATAATATATTCCTTTAATATAACAATCGAGGTAAATTTATGAAATTCCTAAAATCAGTTTTATGTAGCATTCTAATAATTTCAATATTATTGCCTGTTATTACAATTTTCTCAGTTGCTGAAGCTAACGACAATAATAATTTTGAAGGAGCAAGTGATTGGGCGCTTGAAGAACTAAACGAAGCCGAAAGCCTGGGGCTTGTTACTTCAAAAGTAAAAAAGAATACATCTTTACCGATAACAAGAGAAGAATTCTGCGAACTTGCAGTCCTTTTCTACGAAAAATACACAGGAAAACCCGCCGAGCTTCCTCAAAGC
>JAYFRN010000036.1 GCA_034925865.1 Oscillospiraceae bacterium
ATAAAGCTTAACCGCACCATCCGTATAATCATAATCCTTGAGAGTCATAAGAGCAGGTTTTTCCGCAGTTATAATATCAAAAATTCTTATGATATCGGAATTATCAGGCATCCTGTAATAAGGAACGGTATCAGCGGAAGACTCAAAGCATGCAATGCCGGAATAAAGAGTCTTTTCTTTAAGAACTTTGGCGGAATACGCGCTTTTCACGGAAAGATATCCGTCGATCGCTCCGCCGGAGGAGATCGCGGAAAAATCCACGCTTTCCCCTTTGCTCAGATGCGAAAAGGATCTTTTGGATGAACTGTAATTTGCGCTGTTCTTGAGCGGTTTTTTCATTTTCACTCCGATATTTTCCGTATTATAAAAATCGGTATCCCGTACCACCCCGGAATCAAATATTTCATAAATCGAAAAGGTGCGTTCAATATAATTTTCTACGAGCATATGTTCGGATGTAGAATATGAGAATTTTAGCCTTATGGCGGAATATTCTTCACAGCTGAAATATGACGCAACTGATAATAGGTTTGAAAATCTATCATAATTTGATTCTGACAGATAGTACAGAAAGTCCTCAAGACACGAGCATTTTTCAAAATACTCGGCCATTCTTACCTTCAAAAACTCCTCGCCGAGATCAATTATTTCGACAGTTTGCGGTTGATTGTCTGCGGTTTCTGTTACTGTTTTCTTATCTGTTGTCACTGTCTTTGATAGAATATCCGTTTCTTCGGAAACATACGGCTCCGAATTAAAGCCTGTGCTTGCGGTCAATCCGGAATAAAGCTCCTCTCTGGGCAGTACTCCACACGATATGGCGGAAAAGACAAATGCAAGAAGGACAGCAAAAAAGCAGATAAGGGCTGTTTTCCTCCGCTGTTTAAAGCCTATGGTTTTAAATTCGGTTTTTGGAGCTATCATTTTGTCTTCCTTTCCGAAAATGTGTATTATATATTGTGATGTACTATATAACAAAGCCTTTTCTCTCTATAAGTGGTAAATATTTAATACATATAACTTGTCCATGTCCATATGGCATGTGCCTCCTCCATGCTTATGTTTTTCAAAAGCAGGACTGTTACAACATCTTGTTTGAACCATCTGAAGAGAGGATCTTCCCCAGGCGACACGCAGTCGCCATATTCCGGAGTAAAGCCTATGGTTGAACATATAGCATAATCATATTCGGAATTATCTGAAAGAGTCAGCAGAAATTGCGTTTGACTTTTTTGTTCCACAGACAAAACCTCGAATTTGCCGGAAACTATATTTACGGCGGCTTCTTCTGCTGAATATCCGTTGAAAAGATAATCGCAGTAAACTCCTTTCGTAATATAAAGAGCACATTTGACTACTTCTGATTTTTCGTCATTTCTTAATATTGAAAAATTATATTTGTCTCCAAAGCAGAATAACTTCTGTGTGGCATTTTCCGGACTCCCCGGAAGCGCAGAGCAATATGTGAGCCCGGTGGCATCATAGGGGAATACGTACTTCCCATTATCAGTTGAGGTGATTTTTTTAGGATGAAGATGGTGTTGAGTGGTCTTGTACATAAATGCGGTATCATTATTTGATTTCGCGGCTTCATGGGCTTTCGCGCAGATTGCCCTGATCTCCGCGGATTCTTTCTTTGTCAGTAGACGTTCTCCGTAATCTGTCAACGAAGCAAGGACACGACCGTCAGAACCCGGGCATTCCCATATGCTGAGCTCTGCAGTGGGAAATCTGGCCGCTTCGCTAAATAAAAACCCCAATTCATAAAGCTTAACCGCACCATCCGTATAATCATAATCCTTGAGAGTCATAAGAGC
>JAYFRN010000037.1 GCA_034925865.1 Oscillospiraceae bacterium
AATAGAAGGCTTTGTTCCGTACCCTTACGGAATATACGATGTTTTTGTCAGTAGCGGTGAAAACGGCGTTGATACATACAAGCTGACAATTCCCGAAGCGAGAAGCGAACTATTCACCTGTCACGCATCAGGAAACGAAAGCAAAGAGGCGATGTTCGACGTTACAAACAAAGCGACATATAAAGACGCGGTAATTGCCGAGAGATTTGCTCTACCTCGGACATCGTCGGACGAATTGAATGCAGAAATAATAAAGGATTTCTTTGAATTTGCTGATAAAAACGCCGTGTTTTCGGATAAGCGAGAAGAACTCGCGTATTATGTAAACTATAATATACGCCGGACATACGGACTTGAACGCATCGAGGTGCATTATATAACCTTTGACGAATACGGAAAAAAGAGCGATGAGATAAAGAAATATTTCTGCGAAACAACCACAGGAGCGTATTGGAAAGACGGTGATGTAGAACCAGAGGATATTATAAAAACTCTTGCATTGAATTTCGCAGATCGTCTGCAGATGTTTGTCGGTGATGTATCTGCAGAAAGACCATTGAAATGCGACATATATTCAATTGCCGCCGCGATGTATCTTTGTAAAAGAACAGCAATTGATCCTGTCTCGACAACGTATTATTCCCCACAAGAAATGAATATTACCAATTATGAAACAGAACGGATTTTCGTTGAGCTTTTAGGGATTGATTTTGTGTTGCCGGAGGAAAATCAAAGATACAAAAGCGAAGGAAACTTATATATTACATTAGGTGATGAAAAGAGCAGGTTCAGTATGGGATCTGTCTCCACCGTGCTGAACAGGTCGCTTTCCGAAATAAAAATTATCGGAAACCGGGTAACTGTCGACGCGGTATGTGAATATGCGGCAAGATTTGGATTTTCTTACGGCAAAAAAGCAATGCGTTATGAATTTGAATTCGACGGGCTTGAATTAAAACTGATATCTGCCAGGACGGAAAAGTCCATTAATGATCCTGAACCCGTTACAGTAAAGTTAATTGAAAAATCCCCTGACGGAAAATATGCATCGTTTGACGATGCTGTCCGCGCTGAGCTTGTGTTTGATAATACTGAAGATATTTCTTTTAGCGAATCACTTAAAAAGCAAATCTGCGATTTTGCCCTCGCATATAAAAACATCGCCGGTTCGTGTCTATCAACAGAAAGCATCGATAGTATACCATATAATGACTTTACATTTAATAGTGGATTCAGAATTGAAAGCTGTTGTTTTAACTGTACTCTCGACAACGGCAATAAAGTATGGTTATATACGCTATCCGCCATCCGGTCAACAACCGATAACAAATATAACGTTTATATAATAAAAATCGACGTTTTTACAGATGAAGACCCAACTTATATATCATTGTCTGATGACGGAATAAAAGCTGTGCTTGATAATGATCCGCGCTTCTGCGGGACTTATAATGAGCGTCATTTAGTGTGCGACGGATGGAAAAACGTTGATTTTGGTACTATAATCAAAGAAGCCGGATATGATAAGGTATTAGCATACTGTGGGTTTAACAATAAGGACGCGCTTCCATATATCGCGGTTATCGCCGGAAAATCTATTACAGAAAAACTGGACGGTAAGTTCATATTATATTATAAAAACGTTACTTTAATGTTTTATAATATAGAAACCGGATTATTTTCTGAGAAATGCATTGAATTGAAAGATATTCAAAATATACTCGGTTATAGTCTTAAATCGGATGACGATTATTTATATATTATTTTAACCACAAAAAACGGAGATGAAGAACAAAAAATTAAATATTGTCTTAAATATAACGGTTCCTCTGATCCCAAGCTTATCGAAGGAGAACCCAAAATTGTTTTCGAAGGGGATTCGAATGCTTATTACATTACTTCCATAATAGAAACCGAAAAATGGGTGATAGAAAGAGATTCGGGTGGATCAATTTATACGACGCGAAAATCTGACGGTGAAAAGAAAACATTATACAGTAGTATTCCGTACAAATATGGAGAAAGAGGAACATCAGCACAATTATACAGCATAATATCTGAAAAATACTTAATATATCAAATATTCGGTTGGGAATGGTCGGTCGGTTTCGGAGTGTTTAATCTCGAAACAGAAAAAAACTGGGTGGTTGAATGCGGTGCGTATTTACACGAAATATTCGGTGAATATATCATTCTGCAGGATAATGATGAACTTAAGTATGCCAAAGTCACAGCTCCTTTTGTCCAATTTCTTCTGATAGACAATCTTTGGGAATATGATTCTGTGTATATAGATTCGGAAATGAAACGCTTTTTTGTCTCGCCCGAAAGCTCCGGTTATAAAGCTTATTTATTTGAGGTGTATTATTTTGAAAGGACAAGCGGCAAATGTGTTCCGACGTCTTATTTCAGAATTTACGGTAAGGAAAATGATTGCAGATTCACCCTTACTGGAGGCTATGCGCTGGTTTTCTCATATGACAAAGAGGAATTTATATATAAAAAGCTGTATTATTAAACGGCATTTAAATAAGTCTTGTTTTATAAGAGAGAAAAGCCCATATACCAGAGTCTTTTCTCTCTTTGAGCGGTAATTATTTAAATGCCGAGTTAATAAACGAATGTTGATTATAAAAGCAGATTAGCAGATTTATATATTTAAGAAGTGTTTACGCATAAGAAAGGATTTCATTTATGAAGAATACACGAATTATAACCGCGCTTTTATGCGCAGTAACAGTTTTTTCGCTTATCGCATTCGCTTCATGTTCTCAAAAGCCCTCGTCTGACTCCGGGCTTACCGAAACCGGAGCGGAAACCGGTATCTCTCCGTTGACTGTTCATAAGACAGAACCTTCACCTGATACGGAAGATCCTGAGACTGAGTATTTACCGGAAACCAATAATCCTTTCGAAACCGAAGATTCAACTGAAACAGGAAGCCCTGCTGAAACAGGGAATTCTGTCGAAACAGGACCTGACACAGGCATTCCCTCCGAAACACAAACGGAGGAGCGCGTTCCTCTCACGACAAATCAGTTTGATATGCTCTTTGCGGAGAATGATTCTGAATTTGACGGAGGTGTAAAATTCTCGCTTGACAGATTTCAGATTCATTTACAAGTTGAATCAGATGCGACTTATGAAAAAATAAATGATATTATTGATGAAGAAGATAAAATAATAAATGCAAAATCTTACAGAGACGGAAGTGAGATTCGAAGTTCATACATATGGTCTTGTATTAATGGAAATTTTACATTTGTAAAGATGAATGATGGTTATGATTATAATCCTGAATATGTTTATACGATTTTTTACGACTTATATCATGAAAAGAGACTAAATTTGGAAGAGTCACTCAAAGCTGTGGGATTAACAGAAGTTTTGCTGCGCGAAAAGCTTTCCGCTGCGGGAGTGCAGCTTGGAGAAAACAGCAAAATAGAGGGAATTATGCCTAGTCCATATGGTGAATACAATGTTTATATCAGTAATGATAAAATTAGATCTGTAAAAACTTATACATTAAAAATTCCTGAGGCAAGGAGTGAGTTATTTACCTGTCATGCGTCCGATAGCGAGGATATTGAAGAAACATTTGATGTTATAAACACGGTTATGTTAAAAAATGTTTGCGTAATTGAGCGGTATCGATTACCGAGGACATCGTCAGAAGAGCTCAATACAATTATCACATCTGACTTTTTTAAATTTGCAGACGAAAACGCTGTTTTTTCAGATAAACGAAAAGAACTCGCGTATTATGTAAACTTCAAAATCCGCCGGACATACGGACTTGAGCGCATCGAGGTGCATTATATAACTTTTGATGAATACGGTAGAAAGAGCGATGAAATAAAGAAATATTTCTGCGAAACAACCACTGGGGCGTACTGGAGAGACGGTGATGAAGTACCGGAAGATATAATAAAGACGCTTGCACTTAATTTCACAGATCGTCTGCAGATGTTTGTCGGTGATGTATCGGCAGTGAATCCGTTGAAAACAGATGTAAATTCCGTTGCCGCTGCTATATATCTGACCGGAAGAACTGCAATCGACCCTGCAAAGATATCAGTATATACACATAATTCAAGAAAAATGATAAATATTTCTATTCAAGAGATAAAAAGCATTTTCAGTGATTGTTTTTCAACAGTGTTTGAAATCGGACCGGATAAAATTAACTTTTGCGATAATTATACAATATTAACGCAAAACGACAGTGGTTATCATTTGGAAATCACAAATGCTTCTACTGTATTGAACAGACCGCTTTCCGAAATAGGTATTGTTGGGAACCGGATAACTGTCGACGCGGTATGTGAATATGCGGCAAGATTCGGTTTTACTTACGGCAGAAAAACAATGCATTATGAATTTAAATTCGACGGTCTTGAGTTAAAACTGATATCCGCAAAGACGATAGATGACAGTAAAGAAGAACCGGCATCTTCAGAGAATCATCTCGGATATGGAGAAGGCTGGAATAATACAAATTTGACGGAACAGGTCAAAAAAGCCGGATATGATGTGATAGTCAGATGTCATGAATATGGTATTTCAAACGTATATCCATATGCTCCGATTATAGTGGCTAATAAAAGCAATTACACAATAAATGAAAAAGTTACCGATTGTTATACCGATCTGACGCTGTTGTTTTACAATATTGAGAATAACCGTTTTTGTGAAAAACACTTTAAGATTAATGATAATGATTATACAATAACTGGAGTATCATATCAAATATATAAAAAAATTGATGGTTATATATATATTATAATATCAATGCATTCCTCTGAAGGCAATTTGAATAAAACTTACCGCCTTGAATATGACGGTTCATTTAATCCTTCACTTATTAATGCACAACCTGAATTAATCGATATGGCAGATGGTGAAATATATAACATCCCCACAAAAATTGAAGCCGGAGGATGGGTTGCAGAGCGTGATTCCGACGGATCAATTTATGCTACGAGAATATCCGACGGTGAAAAAAAGGTGTTATATGAGGGTATTCCGGTTGAAATAACTGTAGAGGGGTCAACCGCCGCAAGGCTTTTTGGCGTAATATCAGAAAAATATATCGTATACAGTATATATGGATGGGAATGGTCAATCGGATATGGCGTGTTTAATACCGAAACAGGCACAAACTGGTTGGTTAAAAACGGTAAAAGCTTATACTGTGCGCGAGGGGATTATCTGATACTATTAGATGATACAAATCTTGAATATACAAAAATCACATCTCCTTATGAAACTTTTAATTTGACAGAATATATAAATGAAGGCGACAGTATTTATATTGACGAAAATTTTGAAAATATAACTGTCGTTAATTGGTCAAGCAGTACAAGTGATAATTATCTTGGAATATACACGTTTAAGAGAGAATCAGATAAATTGGTTCCGAAGTCCTTCGACAGAATTACGGGAAATAACGCCGGTGAGCGAGTTATTATATCCGGCGGATATGCTCTTGTGTCTTCTAATGATATGAAAGAATTTATATCTAAAAAGCTGATTTATTGAATGTCAATCTAGTAATATTGCTTGTCATATAGAGAAAAGCCCGAAGACTAAAGCTTTTTCTTATAAAAGCGGGATTATTTATTATTAACTCGGCAATTAAATAATTACCGTTAAAAGAGAGAAAAGTTCTTGTATATGGACTTTTCTCTCTAATAAAACAAGACTTATTTAATTGCCGTTTTAATAACTCGGCATTTAATAACCACTTTGAGAGAGAAAATGCTCTGGCATACGGGATTTTCTCTCATACAAAACAAGGATTAATTAATTACCGTTTAATAAAAATCGAATTATATTACAGTATGAATAATTCGTGGTAATAGTTATGAATACATAAGCGGAAAAGCTTGACGGTATTTGAAAAATATGTTATAACAATATCAATTCTGATGTTCATTTCAATTACCCATGCCCCAATAAATGAATGCGCGGCTTCCGGTCTTTCCGGCGGCCGCGCGGATTTTACAATATTCACAAAACAAAGATAAAACTACAGCAAAGGAGAAGCGGGCGCCGCTTCAATTTAAAATGAAAAAAGAAAGAAACAAGCCCAGGAGCAAATGGATTAAATTTATCTCTTATTACAGACCGTATCTCGGACTGTTTACCTCCGATATGTTTTTCGCTTTTCTGGGAGCGGTGGTGTCCCTTATGATACCGCTTGTCATCAGATACATAACATCCGATGTCATTTTTCGCCCGGAGAGCGAAGCTCTTAAGACGATCATCATGCTTTCCGCACTGATGATCGGTCTGATCCTCGTGGAATGCTACAGCAACTTCTATATGGCATTTTACGGTCATATGATGGGCGCGAAAATGGAATACAATATGCGTTCGGAGATATTCGCGCATTTTCAAAAGCTGCCGAATTCATTTTACGATGACCGAAAGGTCGGAAGCCTTATGTCACGTATTACAAACGACCTTTTTGAAATAAGTGAGCTTTTTCACCATGGGCCGGAGGATATCGTCATATCTATAATAAAGCTTTTTGGTTCGCTTGTTATTTTGATCTCCGTAAACGCGAACCTCGCAGCAGTTGCATTCGCGGTCATTCCCTTCATGATTCTGTTTGCGGTCAAATACAATATTAAGATGAAGCGCGCATTTAAACGCAATCGGGAGAGGATCGCCGAAATAAACGCCGGCATCGAGGACAATCTGTCCGGTATACGGGTCGTCAAGTCATTCGCGAATGAGGATATTGAGCAAAGGAAGTTCACGGAAGGCAACGACCGTTTTCTTGAAAGCAAGAAAGACAGCTATTATTACATGGGCATATATCACGCCGGGCTCGGAGCGTTTACATCGTTTATTAACATTGCGGTTATAGCGACCGGAACGGTGTTTATCACTTTGAAAATCATAGATGTAACTGATCTTATCACGTTTTTGCTATATATAAACAATTTCACCGAACCGGTCAGAAAGCTTATCAATTTTACCGAACAGTTTCAGAACGGAGCGACGGGTTATGAACGTTTTCTCGAAATACTCAATGTCGATCCTCAGATAAAGGATAAACCCGGCGCGGTTGAAATCGGCCGCGCGGACGGAGCCGTCAAATTTCACAATGTAGGATTCCATTATGAAAGCAATAATGCGATGGTGCTCAAAGATATTGATCTTTACGTTTCGGTTGGAGAATATGTCGCTCTTGTCGGACCATCCGGCGTCGGGAAAACGACGCTTTGCAGCCTGATACCGCGTTTTTACGACGTAACCGAAGGCTGTATACTGCTTGATGGCAGGGACATACGCGATATTACGCTTAAAAGCCTTCGCGACAACATAGGAATTGTTCAGCAAGATGTATATCTATTTTCAGGTACTGTTGAGGAAAATATCAGATACGGCCGCCCCGGTGCATCTGATGATGAAATTATAGAGGCTGCGAAAAAGGCAAACGCGCATAATTTCATAATGACTCTACCCGGCGGATATAAAACTGATATCGGTCAGCGTGGAGTGAAGCTTTCAGGCGGACAAAAGCAGAGGATATCCATTGCGCGTGTATTTTTAAAGAATCCGCCGGTGCTTATCTTTGACGAAGCAACCTCATCGCTTGACAACGAAAGCGAACGCGTGGTGCAGGAATCGCTTGAGAAGCTGGCCGAGCACCGCACGACATTTGTCATTGCTCACAGGCTTTCCACAATCAGAAATGCCGAAAGGATTCTCGTTCTCGGAGAGAACGGAATAGCCGAATCCGGCACCCACAATGAACTTATCAAGCTCGGCGGCGTTTACGCATCTCTTTACCGTCTCGCGAGCTGCCAGGAATGAGAGATAGGGGATCAGGGACTTTTTTACGAAAAAGTCCCTGATCCCCCAAAATGCCCCTCTATAAAAAATGCTATTTACAGACAGTCATGTTTATAAGCAGCATTTTATTATTCTCCGTAAAGAAGCAATTTCAATAAGAAAGCTTTGACAACATCTTATTTATATAATACCTGCTGAACAATCATAAAACACATATGACAGTAAAGCACAGAAAATATGAAAACAATGATCGCGCAGGCGGCAATCAATGGATACTTTGACTGGTTTTTCTACTGCCAAAACCTATGCCGTTCGATAACGGCATTATTCAGCGGGCATTATATAACAATATCCGCTCTTTCTTTTACGGAGCATTGTTTAAAATATTCTTCCTCAAGCGGAATCCAGCGGGATTTAAACATTTCAAACAGTTCATCGCTGTTTTTTGAGCGTATGCGGATGCGCTCAAGCTGTTCGTCTTTATCTACATCGCAAAACGCAGATAAATCCGCGTAATCGCTGAATGACGGATGAAAGCTGTACGACCCCTCGACTATGCGCCATTTTGATGCGCTTACATTACGAAGCTCTCCGGGCGTCATCCGGCCGCAGTCAAAGCTTCGATATGAAAAAGCTTCTTCACAAGAAAGCTTCGGAAGGACTTCTGAGGCGAATCTTTCGTAATGGACATTACCGCCCGGCTGTAAAAACCTTTCCTCGGTGCGCAGTTCCGGCGGAAGAAAAAAATCGTCCATGTGAACAACCCCAGCGCCAAGTATATTGCGGAGCTGCTCGGCAATTGTCGTTTTTCCCGCGGCGGCTCGTCCGTCTATCACGATGACATTTGCTCCGGCTTTTTCCGGCAGCGCGGCAAGTTTGACGAGCAGCGGAATTATACGCATAAAATATCCTGACACTATGCGGTATGCCGGATGCTCTTTCTGCCGGTATATATCGCTGTGATGGATGGCACATATACCGTTTTCCTCATACCGCTTTCTGAAGGTGAGCCATTTTTCCGGAGATATGGGTATCACGCCCCGCGTTACAAGCTCCTGCACCGTATCAAGAGAACGAATAAAGCTTGTTTCGGTGCTTTTCACAGTTGAAGAACTCATCATAAACATACGAAAAAGCCATTCACGCGGCATGCATTGCTCTTTCCATACCGGAAGGTTTATACGGCATACATCCTGTGAAATTTGTTCATACAGCTCGCCGTCGCTTTCCGATACGGAATCGTACTCATTATCAAAATACTTTTGCGCCGCGTCTGCATCAGTCAGCAGATGCTCGGCTCCGAAGGCGGCTTGGTAACAGAGCTTTACGATATCCTGCGGCTGCATCGAGGGGTGTTTAATCAGCTGATTTGTCAGATATTCACCGAAATCCATAATTGCTCCTGAATAAGTTTTTGTAAAAGCTTTATATCTGCTTTGGATAACGCGAGGGAATAAGTCTTGCTTTTTCAAGCGCGAAAATTATCGCGGGTATCAGCGCAAGCTGTATAATGATTCCGGGCCAGCAGGTAATGAAATAACTTGCGGTCCATGTTTCTATAGAATACTTTCCCGCGGTAAATATAAGCGCTTTTGCCGCTCCGGCGATTACGCGTCCGATAAGCATGGCGGTAATAAGGCTTATGTATATGTCAATATAATGCTTCTTTGTATGTATAAGCAGCATCATAGCTCCGGCGATAAGTCCGTATATCGCAAGCTCGATCAACATCGGCGGCAGATATGCCATCGGCGGCATACCGGCGATAAGGCTTGAGAGAAGAGGACCTGTTAAGCCGCAAAGCAGTCCGAACTGCCAGCCGCAGATCAGGCCGCAAAGCAGCACCGGTATATGCATAGGGCTGTAAATGATTCCCGCGTCCGGTATCGCGTGAAAGGCCATCGGCAGTACGACACATAAAGCGATGCATACCGCGGTTATAATAGAGAGTTTGATATAAGACATTTTGTTCATATTGAATTCCTCCTGAAATAAATTATTATAAAACTGAAATTTGAATCACAAATACCGAAGTGCATACCGCAAGCGCAGCATAATCTCTCATATGAAGCGGCTCGCGTTTTCGACGGGTGCGGTTGCGGGCGTTGCGATATCCGCGTGCCTCCATTGCCTGAGACAGCTCGTCCGCATGCCGAAACGCGGAAATAAAAATCGGAATGACGAGAGGAGTTATGCTTGCGGCCTTTTCCAAAAGGCGTTTGCTTTCGAAACGTGCTCCTCGCGCAGTTTGTGCCTTTCGTATCGTATCTGTTTCTTCAAGCAGCGTCGGAATGAATTGTATGGCTATGCTGATTATCATCGCCACATCCTCCACAGGCACACGGATAAACTTGAGCGGTTTGATAAGGCTATTAAGCGCAAAGGTTATTTCCGCGGTATCTGTCGTGCAGGTAAATATATTGCTTATTATAATTATAAGCATAACGCGGAGCACCACGTTTGCTCCCTGTACCAGACCGCCGTGTGACAAAGAAAATATCCACCACGAACATATGCGATCTGCGGAATCAAAAAACAATGCGTTCATGAGAAAGATAACGAGAAAAAACAGCCACATTCTATGTACTGAGCCTAAGGTAACTGTAATTGGCAGATTCAATAATAACAGTATGACCGACAATATACAAATGATAAAAAGGTATCTCCATAGAGTTGATGAAGCAATGACCGCGGCAAGCAAAAAAAATGCTCCGACGAGCTTTATTCTGGCGTCAAGGCGGTATAGTAGGGAACAACCGGGGATATATTGACCTGCAGGCATATAGCTCACGCTAATCACCGCCCTTGAGCTTTGATTTTAACGCTTCAAGCAGCTGGTTGTAACCGATGGTGTCCGCAGGAAGCTTAAACCCGCGCTGCATAAGCATGTCAGCGATCAGCCGGGGGGTGCTGACGCCAAGCTTTAGCTTCTTCATTGTGTCTGCATCCGAAAATACTGCTTTTGTTTCTCCGTCCGCGGCAATATGCCCGTTTTCCAGAATGACGAGTCTCCTGGAATACTCCCCATGCATATCCGCGTTGTGAGACACGATTATTACAGTTGTGCCTTCGCGGTTTAATTCCGATACAAGCTTCAAAAAAGCTTCTCGGCCGAGCGGATCAAGTCCGGCAACAGGCTCGTCGAATATAAGAATATCCGGCTTTACCGCAAGGACACCGGCAATCGCAATACGCCGTTTTTCACCTCCGGACAGCGCGAGAGGTGATTGAAGGCGAACTTTTTCAAATTCAAATCCCATTTTCTCTATTGCCCATTTGATACGGTCATTAATTTCTGATTTTGCCAATCCGCTGTGTTTTAGTCCGAAAGCGACGTCTTTTTCAACGGTTGTTTCAAAAAGCTGGCATTCCGGATATTGAAACACAAGCCCCAGTTTGCGGCGAAGCTCGCTTCTGTTATAGCTTTTTAAGTTTATATCCTTTCCGTCAACAAGAATTTCGCCTTTATCCGGGACGAGAAGTCCGGCTATGAGCTGTATCAGAGTGGTTTTTCCGCAGCCGGAACGCCCCATGATCCCGACAAATTCGCCGTCTTCTATTTTAAGGTCGATATCGGACAGAGCTTTTATAAGACCGGCGGCATCGGTTATGTAGGAAAAAGAGACATTTTTTATTTCAATTGCAATCGGCATATTTCCTCCGTCAGCTCCTCATTTGTCAGCGGACAGCGTCCGAGATCAATTCCCGCTGCCTTCAGATCATAATACAGCCGCACAGCAACCGGAGGAATAAGTCCGGCATTATTCATAAGCCCGGCATCTGATAGTATTTCGCGCGGAGAACCGTGAGAAAGAATTCTTCCGCCGTCCATGAGCCAGACGGTATCGGCTATTACAGCTTCCTCGACATAATGCGTTATCATAACTACGGTTTTGCGTTCAATTTTATGAAGCCGGCGAATCATATCAAGCACTTCGTCTCTGCCCTCCGGATCGAGCATGGCCGTTGCTTCGTCAAATATTATTATATCAGGATCGAGGACAAGCACCCCCGCTAGAGCAATTCGCTGCTTCTGACCGCCCGATAATGAATGCGTAGAGCGTTCATTGAAGCTCTCCATTCCTACAAGACGAAGCGCGGCCTCAACCTTCTGTGGGATGATCTCCCTGGGAGTTTCGTAATTTTCGAGTCCAAACGCAATATCGTCATTGATAACCGAGGAGACAAACTGGTTGTCCGGGTTCTGAAAAACCATACCGCATTTGCGTCGCAGCTGCCATATCCCGTTTTCATCGCTCGCATCGATCCCGGATATGGTCAGCTTTCCGTTTTGAAGCCGGAGCAGAGAGTTGAAGTGCTTCACAAGCGTTGATTTTCCGCTTCCGTTTTGACCGAGTATCGCGACAAGCTCTCCCTTTTTGATTTCAATATTCACATTTTCGAGCGCGGGTTTTACACTTGAGTCATATTCGTAGGAATAGCTTATGTCGCTTCCGACAATCAATTGTGCGATTGATGCCATCTCCCTTCGGGCAAAAATAAAAGCCGTGAAAGCAAGGTCTCTCTATCAAGAGACACGCGCCTTCATGGCAGCTGATCAGATATAAATAAAACAAATAAAATCAAAATAAAAATTGCCGTGCAGCTTCAATAATTATTTGCTTGCTAAACGAGCTCCCTTCTGGGAGCATAATTCCTTCGTGGAACAAGCATATTATAACATAAATCGGCGGAAAAAATCAACAATAATTATAACAGTAAATTAAAAAATATAAGAATTGATCTCGGATAATAATAATTTTGATTTATTTCGCTTTTAATAACTTTGATATATTTTGCTCAGAATATAAGCTTTTTAAAAACCCGGAGGGACTTTTTAACAAAAAAAGCCCTCCGGACAAGCTTAACACATAAAATTCAATCGTTATTGCCGAAGCCGACGGCTTTCTGAGGTTCGGGAGAAGGCTTTTGGCGAAGGCCGAAAATATATTGCGGATCGCTTTCGCGTTTTACCGCATCCTGAGTTATAATGACCTTCACGACGTCCGATCTGTCCGGAATTTCATACATGACAGGCTGCATAAACTCTTCCAATATGGATCTCAGTCCACGCGCTCCGGTTTTGCGGTCTTTTGCTATGCGGGCTATCTGCACAAGCGAGTCGGGGGTAAATTCCAATTCGACTCCGTCAAGCTCAAGCAGCTTTTTATATTGCCTTACGAGGCAATTGCGCGGCTCCGCCAGAATTCTGACGAGACTCGCTTCATCAAGCGGATCAAGCGAAACGAGAACCGGAAGACGACCGACAAGCTCGGGGATAAGTCCGTATTTAACCAGATCATGTGATGTAACCTCCCGGAGGATTCCTTTTTCGTCCTTCTGAGCTTTGCTGAGAACGCTTGCGCCGTATCCGATTCCCTGCTTTCCATGCCGGTTTTCGATGATTTCTTCGATTCCGTCGAAAGCTCCGCCGCAGATAAATAGAATATTGGTTGTATTGATTTGTATGAATTCTTGATTGGGATGCTTGCGTCCGCCCTGAGGGGGAACGTTGGCCACGGTGCCCTCGAGAATTTTCAAAAGCGCCTGTTGAACGCCCTCTCCGGAGACATCGCGGGTAATTGACCGGTTTTCAGATTTACGGGAAATTTTATCTATTTCGTCGATATAAATTATTCCCATTTCTGCTCTGTCGATATCGTAATCAGCCGCCTGTATCAGGCGAAGGAGAATGTTTTCGACGTCTTCGCCGACATATCCTGCTTCGGTGAGCGTGGTGGCATCCGAAATCGCAAACGGAACGCGGAGAGTCTTTGCAAGCGTCTGGGCGAGATATGTCTTTCCGACGCCTGTGGGACCGAGCAAAAGAACATTGCTCTTTGAGATTTCGACATCGTCGTTATTCTTTTGAAGGATTCGTTTGTAATGATTGTAAACGGCTACCGAAAGCGCTGTTTTGGCGTTATCCTGGCCGATTACATATTCGTCAAGCGATTCTTTTATTGCCCTGGGTCTTGGCAGAGTTTCCAGAGACAGCTTTCCGGAAATGCGTGATTTACCGTTCATATCTTCAAGGATCATTTGGCAGATACCTATACAGTTATTACAGATATATACATCGTCCGGTCCGGGAATAAGCGTTTTCACCTGTTTCCCGTCTTTGCCGCAAAATGAACAGACGGGGCGCTTTTTGTTATTTTGGGTTGCCATTTAAACTCCTATATGCGCTGTCTTTAAGCGCGTTTTTCGATGACTTTGTCTATGATACCGTATTCCATCGCCTGAGAGGCAGTCATGAAGTTGTCGCGGTCGGTGTCGCGTATTATCTGTTCGAGCGGCTTTCCTGTTATATCGGACAGAATTCTGTTCATTTTTTCTCTTATGGCGATGATATGTTCTGCGTGAATTTTAATATCGCTGGCCTGCCCCTGCATACCCCCGAGAGGCTGATGAATCAATATCTCCGAGTTCGGAAGAGCAAAGCGCTTTCCTTTTGCGCCGGCGGCGAGCAGAAAGGACCCCATACTCGCGGCCATGCCGATACAAATGGTGGATACGTCGCATTTTATATAATTCATCGTATCAAAAATGGCCATGCCGGCGGATATGGAGCCGCCGGGGCTGTTGATGTAAAGGTTTATGTCTTTATCGGGATCCTGGCCTTCGAGGTAAAGCAGCTGAGCAACGATGAGAGTTGCAGTGTAGTCATTGACCTCGTCCGCAAGAAATACTATCCTATCGTTCAGTAAACGCGAATATATGTCATATGCGCGTTCGCTTTTTCCTGTTTGTTCAATTACTGTTGGAATCAGCGGCATAATATATCTCCTTTAAACATATATTTTAATTCAGGATTATTCGTGGTCGTGATCCTCGCCGTGGTGGCATCCGCAGTTTTCGTCATCGCATTCGTGAGAATGCGGCTCAAAGGGCTTTTCGTTAATTTTTGCGGAGTCCTTGACGAGCTTGAGAGCTTTTGATATTTTAAGATCGTTAGCTACTAGCTCTCTATCAAAGTATTCTCTCGCCTTTTCGTCCTCAATTTTATATTCGGAAGCGAGACGTGCGTATTCTTCGTCAGTCTCCCCGTCGCCGATAGCAATGTCTTCGAGCTTTGCGATTTTTTCAAGGGCAAGACGGACTTTTACTGAACGCTCTGCCTGAGGACGAAATTCTTCCTTGAGCTTTTCGGCGGTCATTCCGGTATAATTGAGATACATGTCAAGGCTGATGCCCTGAGACTGCATTCTGTATGTGTAATCGTTGTAGAGGTGTTCAACCTCGTCGTCGATCATGCAAGCCGGAATATCCGCGGTCATGCCGCTGACAAGCTTGGAAAGAAGCGCGTTTTCAAACGCGTTGTCGCTCTGAGAATCATATCTCTTCTGTATATTAGCCTTAATATCGGCTTTGTATGCGTCGAGTGTATCAAAATCTGATGCTTCCTTGGCAAATTCATCGTCAAGTTCAGGAAGCTCAGTATATTCTATGCCGTTGAGGGTCACTTTGAAACAAGCGGCTTTGCCTTTAAGCTCCTCCGCATGATATTCCTCCGGGAACGTCACATTTACGTCAAAGCTGTCGCCAATGGAATGACCGATAATCTGATCCTCAAATCCCGGTATAAAGCTGTTAGAGCCGAGCTTAAGATGATGTCCGTCGGCTTTTCCGCCGTCAAACGGAACACCGTCTACACTGCCTTCATAATCAATTACAGCGGTGTCGCCGGACTGTGCGGCGCGGTCGCTTACTTCAATTGTGCGGCCGTTGCGTTGTCTTGCGTTTTCAAGTTCAAGGGCAATATCCTCGTCTGACACGGCACGGATGATCTTTTCGGTTTCGATGTTTTTATATTCGCCAAGAATAACTTCGGGCTTTACGAAATAATTGGCTATTACTTCAACGCCTTCGTCTCCGATCTCGCCAAGTTCTATGTCGGGGCGAGAAACCGCTTCAATACCGGATTCCTTGAGAGCATCGGTGAGAACGCCAGGAAGCAGCTTGTCAAGGGCTTCCTCATAAAAGAATCCCTTACCATACATTTTTTCAATTATACTTTTCGGAGCTTTGCCTTTACGGAAGCCGGGCACATTTATTTTGCCGACGTTCTTTTTATATGCCGCCGATACCGCCGCGTCAAAATCCGCTTTCGGTATGCTGAGCCTGAGTTCGGTCTTATTATCTTTACCGGGCGTAACCTTCAATAATGCCATTGTGTTAAAATACCTTCCTGCCGCCGCAAAAGGAAAGATCCGGCGGCATCCTTTCATATATTGTCATACCATTCAATTCTAATCGAAACAGGATAAAATGTCAATATCAAAAAGTGAGTTATATTATATTTTAAATGAGACTTTTTATGAATATTTGATAAATATTCCCGTTTTGCCGCTTATTATTTGAATATCTACGCGTTAATAATATTCTGCGCGGTATTGGTAAAAGCAATTAATGTATTGTTTAATTTGTATAAAATCGATTATATGCTGTCATATTATATACGGAAGGAATATAATACAATATGAAAACGAAACCAGACGCATATCACACATTGCCTCCGCAGCTTTTGCCGCCTGATACCGTAAAACAGCGCGGAAGCCTTGCCGGTCATGTATTTGTCGAAGAATGCCGCCGAGGAAGGCCGGATGGAACACGCGGATATACCGTGCGGACGCCGAAGGTGGAGGAAACATATCCGGAAGCTCTGGAATTCAATACTCTTTTTGAGCATGCCGCGTCGGAATTTATTACATATTTCAATAAAATCTGCGTCTTGATTCAAGAAGAAAATAAATCCTGTAAAAAAGGGTTGTACGGCGCTATGTTTTTCGAGCTTTCAGAAGGAAAACGCAGCTTTAAAATAAAGGTGACATCACGGATAATCGGAGCCGGAAGGAATAGAGAGGAGCCTTTGTCCGGAATTGAAAGCCTTGCTTTCGGAAAACAAAATCTAGTGCTGCTTTCCAGAAAAAAGTATTGACAAAATCATCTGATTAATTTATACTTAATCATTATTATTTTTTCGAAATGGTACAAATTATGCAACTTAAAGTCAGTAAATTCGGCGGCTCCTCGCTTGCGGACGCCGCGCAATTCAAAAAAGTCTATGATATAGTAATGTCCGATCCGTCGCGCAGATTTATTGTTCCGTCCGCGCCGGGGAAACGGTTTTCAAAAGATAAGAAAGTTACCGATATGCTGTACGAGTGTTACAAAACAGCAAGCTCGGGCGGTTCTATCGACGCGCTTTTTGCAGAGATAACATCCCGGTACAATGAGATAATCGCCGGATTAGAGCTAAAGCTTGATTTGACTCGCGAATTTGAACGCATAAAAGGCTCGTTCTACGTAAACGCAGGCCGTGATTATGCGGCAAGCCGCGGAGAATACCTCAACGGTAAAATTCTCGCGGCTTATCTCGGCTATGACTTTATCGATGCCGGAGATGTCGTGTTTTTCCGCTTTGACGGCAGCTTTGACGATGAGAAAACATACAGCGTTATGTCAAAAACGCTTTCCGAACATCGCTGTGCCGTAATACCGGGCTTCTACGGATCAATGCCCAACGACACCATAAAGACATTTTCACGCGGCGGCAGCGATATAACCGGTTCGATTGTCGCAAGGGCGGCGGGCGCGGAGCTTTATGAAAACTGGACAGATGTGTCAGGCTTTCTGATGGCCGATCCGCGGATTATCTCGTCTCCGAAAGTGATCGATTATATAACATATCATGAGCTTCGCGAGCTTTCTTATATGGGCGCTACCGTTTTACACGAAGATGCCGTTTTCCCTGTCAGAAAGGTCGGCATTCCGATCAATATCCGGAACACGAACGCTCCGGATGAGCCCGGCACCATGATTGTCACGGAAATTCCGGAAGGGAACAGTATAGGCAATATAACGGGCATCGCGGGCAAAAAGGGCTTTTCCGCTGTAAATATTGAAAAAGACATGATGAACAACGAGCTCGGCTTCGGACGCAGGGTGTTGTACGCGTTCGAGAAAAACGGGATATCGTTTGAGCATCTGCCCAGCGGAATTGATACGATGAGCATTATAGTATCTACCGCGGCAATCGAAGATAAAAAACAACAGCTCATGCGTGATATCTGCGAAATTGTGAATCCGGATCATATTACGATAGAGACCGGACTTGCGCTTGTTGCTGTCGTCGGACGCGGTATGGTCAGAACTAAAGGTACGGCGAGCAGAATATTTACCGCCGTATATAAAAACAACGTAAATATTAAAATGATCGATCAGGGTTCGAGCGAGCTCAATATTATACTCGGAGTAAACGAAGATGATTTCGAAACCGCGATGAGATCAATATACGAGGAATTTGCAAAGGAATAATTTGATAGATTGAAACGTGGGAAGCCGAACATGCTTCCCGCGCTTTTTTATGCGCATTAAAAAACCGATCAAATCTACATACATTTTCACTATTATGTCCTGATAAGTGAAATAATACGTAAATACATTAAAATCAAAGTGTTTGTATGACTTGAATTGTTAAATTAATATGCAGTAAGTATTGACAATATTTTTTTATATCTGTATAATGAAATCAAAATGTATGTCTATATTATTCGGCAATAAAACACACATATCTTCACGGTATAACTTAGATTTTTATTATTAACTCGGCATTTAAATAATTACCGCTAAAGAGAGAAAAGACTCTGGTATATGGGCTTTTCTCTCTTATAAAACAAGACTTATTTAAATGCCGAGTTAATAATCGAGGAAGGTATTCTATATGAACAGAAAAGCAATATGTATATTTATCATTTTAATATTGATTGCCGGAATTCTCCCGATAGAATCCGGCGCGGAGGCTGATGTGTTGTTTACAAGCAATTTCGAAAAAGGTCTTGCCGCCGACGGATGGTCGCTCTCAAATCCCTCTTCTCCGCTCGGAGACAATATTCATATTATTGATTCTCAATATACCGGCACACTGAAGCACGGTGAAATTGCGGATGGCTGTGTTGAGCTTTTCGTAAAAAACGGAGTCAATTCCGGAGTATATATGAGTGCTGCCACAAAAGCGATAAAAGGCGAATGGTATGCTGAGATAACGATGAACATAGTATCGCTTATGAAATATTATGTCGATTACGGCTGGAGAGGGCTTTGCCTCCGCGTATATGATTCCGAAGGACGCGATACTCATATTGTTTTCAGGAAAGATGGAATATTTCAAGTAAAAAACACGAACGGAAATATTCGCGAAGCCCTTGCGTTTGATTATCCGGATGACGGGAAAATGCATACATACGGATTTTATAACGACGGTATAGGCAATATTACATATTCACTTGACGGTATTATTTTAGGCAGCCGTCATTCGAATGCGCTTTCAGAAACGAAAAATTCAATAGTATTGGGCGTGGACGCATGGAACGAGGAGACAGAAAATTCTTCGGATATGCTTGTGATACTCGATTCTGTTAAAATATTCTCCGGGAAGCCGGGCTGGCTCAAACCGATAGCCGGCATATCTCAGGTTTCTTTGACGCCCGATTCCGTATATAATGATATCAACGTTTCAGCGACTGTTGTTGATTTTGAAAAATACAGCGGAACTCTTGATGTAGAAGCTACTCTGTGTAAAACGGACGGAACCGAGCTTTCTTCACAGTCAAAAAAGCTTTCAGATACCGACGGTTACGCGGCTTACCGGTTCAAAATGTCCGGATCCGAATATCCGGACAGAGGCGAATATATTCTCAAATTCAAAGTCAAAGATGAAATCGCCGTAATATCGGAATTTGCGAAACGCATATTTCTTCCGCAAAAGGCGGCTGTTCTGGCCCCTTCAAAGAAGAGCGTTGATTCATCAGACGGCATCACCTATATTCTGACCGATTTGTTACAGTATCTTCCGCAGGATTCATCTTGGGAAACGGGGAAGTACACAGTAAACGGATTCGATGGCGAGTATTTTTGGATATATGGAAAAAACGGAAAATCCGAGTTTAATGTGCCTTTGAAAGCGTCAGGAAAATATGCGCTTTCTGTCGGATACTTTAACATTGACGGAAATTTTAAATATTACGGCTCTTCGGAAAAAGCGATAGCGTCAGTCTCGCTTTCAAAATTTTCCGGAGCTCCCGGTTCATTTATACGTGAAGCATATCTGGGTGTCGTGGATTTTAACGGAGGCAATATAGGCAAATTTGTTTCCGCCGGAAAACTCGCGTATATAAGGCTGCGCCCAATTATATCGGACGAGGAGCTTGATGCACTGAACGAAGAATATGACGGCGAAAAACGGCTGATATTGAACAACGACGGCTGGAGTTCGTATCCGGAATATACTTCCGAAGAACAGCTTGTACAAAGAGTGCTCACACAGCACAACGACAGATATGCGTATATGGTCGATTGGTCACTTGGCGATATTTTTGCTTCAAATGATTTTTCCGAGCTTTTGGGCAATCCTTATTCCCGCCTTACCGACAGTGATATGAACGGATGGCGTCAGATAGATCATGACATGAAAAACTCCATTCTGAATTTCATTGACAAAGGCGTTTCGCCTGCGAAAGTGCTGCTCGATGCCGTAGCAGACAATACGCCGAAGGTCGGATTTGCGTTGAGAGCGATCGCGGATTATACAAGCCTCAATTCTGTCCTCCTCAAGGGCAGAGACAGAATGCGCGTCAAAAATTACGACGGCTCAGATCAGAATTGTATGAGCTATTATTACACTGAAGTTCAGGATTTCATCATTGAAAGAGTAAAAGATGCGTTGTCGGTTGACGGCAGAGGAAAACAGGCTGAAAGCTTCACCTTTGATTTGGCGAGATATCCGTACAATCTTGGCTATGAAATAGAACCATATATGAAGGAAAAATACGGATTTGGCATATCGGGAAAAGAACGCCTGTTCGGTGATGAGCTTAAAGCCTATAATAAGGCCAAGAGTGAAATAATGAACGCCTTCATGACCCGCCTGCGCGAAGCGACAAAAGGCGTTAAATTAATGGTAAGATTCGAGTATGATACTATTGAAAAATACGGGCTTGATATTGAATACTGGGTCAAAAATGGCCTTGTCGATGTCATTATTCCCGGAAAGATCAGCTATGAAGATTTCGGAGATTATTCATACTACGCAAAGCTTGTTGAAAATACCGGAGTAACACTATACGGAGGCATCACATCTGATCTTGACGGTCAGGATCTGACTGCTCAGGAAGAACAGCTGATGAATTCGGGCGTTTCGGTAAATATATACAACTCTACGGTCAATACGGAACAGTATTATACAAGGGCATACCGATTGTACAAGCTCGGATGCGAAAAACTGTATATCTTCAACAACTGGAATGCAACCGATATTCCCGACGATCTGGGAAACAAAAATGCCGTATATCGCTATAATTTGTTTAAATATCCCTGCGATTGCGTTACTTCAGGGGCAAAATTCGGGGAGAAGCTCGGCGATGTAACAGAAGCGATCATCGCTCAGGCATATGCGAACAGTGATGATACCCCGGAGGACGGAATCAATGCTGTTCCGGTCGCAGTAAAATGGGCAATAGGCATAGCAGCGGCCGCAATATGTGCCGCAGCCGCGGTATTGCTTGTCCTGCGCAAAAAACGAAACAAGCGGATATAACATGTTATTCACACAACATTGTTCAGCAAAAATAAAATAAATATTTTCGTCCGAACTTGCGCGGTATGCGTCGGTTCGGACGTTTTTTTTGCGTTTCCATATAAACAGAAAAGGGCGAATTCAGACGAACAATGTCAAAATTCGGGATCCGGGAATATAATAAAGTGGGACTGAATAAAGGATGTCAAAACGGAAAAAATATCTATACAGCAAAAACAAAATGAAAGGATACGAAATAATATGACCGTAAAACGCGGAGATATTTACTATGCTGATCTAAGCCCTGTTGTCGGCAGCGAACAGGGCGGTATACGTCCCGTGGTAATCGTGCAAAATGACATTGGCAACCGTCACAGCCCGACGGTCATCGCGGCGGCAATAACAAGCCGGACTGATAAAACGCGCCTGCCTACCCATATAGAGGTCTACGCGGATAAATACGGATTGGAAAAAGATTCGGTTATATTGCTTGAACAGGTACGCACCATAGACAAAACGCGTCTTAAGGAGCGAATGGGACACCTCGAGGACGACCTTATGCAGAAAGTCAACGAGGCGCTGAACATAAGCATGGGTCTGATTTGAGCTTCGGTTTGAGCAATGAGTTTTTCTCCTGACTCGTAACAAGAATATTCATTATAATTTACCACCATAAAAAGATCGGGCGCCGTATCATACGGCGCCCGGATTTATTTATAAATGTCAGCTTATCAAACGCTGCTTTTGATTAATTCTTTGAAGATCTCCCAAAATGAAAGTTTTCTGACGCTGTCAGCCGAAACAATGGGAGCTTCATATATAATTTTGCCTTCTGATTCATAGATTACACGGCCGATTATCTGTCCCTTATCTACCGGTGCGGTAAGTTCATGGCTCATTTCCGTGCGGCATGTGATCTTGCTTATGTCGCTTTTTTTACACAGAAGCCCGCCGAACAACGCTTCGGGTTTTATGGAATCCGTTATACCGCCCCATACCTTTGTTTGCGGCAGCTCAATACCTTCAGGCTTGAATACGGCGTAATTGGCGAATCCGTAATTCAGCATTTCCTTTGCGTCGGAAAAACGTTCGTCGCTCGTTTCGCCGTGAAGCACAACGGCGATAAGATGCAATCCGTTTTTCTTTGCCGATGCCGATACGCAGAATTTCGATTTTGATGTATATCCCGTTTTAAGTCCGGTTGTGTCCTTATAAAAGCGGACAAGCTTATTTGTATTTACAAGTCCGAACTTTCCTCCGCGTATAGAATCCATCCAAAGCGTTGTAAATTCAAGAATCTTGCTGTGCTTTAAAAGCTCGCAGGACATTTTCGCGACATCGCGTGCCGATGAAAGATGAACTTCATTGTCGTCAAGGCCGGTGACATTAATAAATGATGTATTAGTCATGCCCAATGCCGCGGCCTTTGCGTTCATCCTTTCCACAAAGGCTTCTTCGCTTCCTGCGATATGCTCCGCAAGCGCGAGCGCGGCGTCGTTTGCGGAAGCCATGGCGATCGATTTGATCATATCATGGGCGCTCATCTGCTCTCCGGACGAGAGAAAAGTCTGGCTGCCTCCCATTGAGGCCGCCTTATCGCTGACTGTTATCATATCTTCATATTTTAATATGCCGTCGTCAAGAGCCTCCATTACGAGCAAAAGCGTCATTATTTTGGTTACTGACGCGATAGGCATACGCTCGTCGGCATTTTTTTCATAAAGCACCGTTCCCGTATCGGCATGCACGAGAATGGCCGACGGACATTTTACAGATACCGGCACGGAGGTTGGTTCCGCAGATTTTGATACAATATCAGAATCATTATCCGCGGTTAATTCTCCGTCCGATTGTTCTTCGGAAGCTGCGATACCGGTTAATTCCGTCATATCACACCATTCGTAATAAGTGGGTATATCTCCGGCGGAAGCCGGAACGCAGAATAGAAAAAGAACGGCGAGTATTAACGGAAATGTTTTGACAGTAATTTTCCTGATATTCACAATAATCAACTCCGTATATGATATTTGTAAAGGCAGCCTCTAAAAACACTAATTTCCGCGGCATCGTATTCAAAAATTAATTGCTCAACAGCAACCTTTTCTTCTCATTTTATTGCGGTTTATAGTTATTAGAGGTTCTTTAAAATAATATGCGGAGAATTGATATGTTATTCCATTGCTTTATTATTTACGCATTTATAAACAAAAAGAAAATGCTCCGACATATGGGCTTTATCTTATAATTTTGAGTTATTAAAACGACAATCGAATAGGTCTTGTTTTATAAGAGAGAAAAGTTCATGTACAAGAGCATTTTCTCTCTTTTAGCGGTAATTTTTTAATTGCTGAGTTAATAAAGCAACTGTTATTTAATCGCCGTCTTAATAATATCGGTTTCATGCTGCTCTTTGTCGTCCTTTTGTTCTTCGATCACGCGGTGAGACATCCATTTGGTCCCTAATATTCTCGGAAGGAAAAACGAACTCCGAACTACCCAGTCGCAGTACATGGCGAGCCATACGCTGAGAGTGCCGAGGTTGAATATATATACAAAAAGATAAGCGAAGCCGATCCTGAATATCCACATGGAAAAAACGGAAACTCTCATGGTGAATTTGACGTCTCCGGCTGCGCGAAGGGTATTCGGAAGCACAAACGCCATCGGCCACATCAACGACGAGGCGATACAGTATGTCGTCAGAAGCTGTTTTGTGAGAATGGTCGTATCGGGCTTCAGGTTGTAAAGAGTAAGGAGCGGTCCCATAAATATTATGCATATAAACGCGAGAGCGGCAATTGAAATATATGAGCAGATCATAAGCTTTTTGGTATGATTTTTTGCCTGACGGTATTCTCCGGCGCCTACGCATTGCCCGTTGATTGTGATCAGGGCAAGCCCGATTGCGGAGGCCGGTATCAACAGCATATTCGCAAGGGATCCTGTTGCGGCGTTGGCGGCTATCGCGCTTGTGCCGCCTAATGTCACAAGCCTTTGAACAAGGATTTTTCCGACTTGAAACATTCCGTTTTCAAGCCCTGTGGGTATTCCGAGCGAAAGGATGCGTTTCGTCATGCAGAACTCCGGTATAAATCCATTTAACGAGTCGATATATATCGGCTTGTGCGGATCGCGCAGAATCAACAATACTGCCGCTGCGCCGACAGCACGCGCCGCGAGAGAAGCAATCGCTGCTCCGCTGACACCCATCGAAAAGCCGTATATTAATAACGCGTTTCCGCAGACGTTGATTATATTTACGGCAACGGAAACAAACATCGTGGATTTTGAGTTTCCCATGGAACGCAGAATTGCCGCTCCGCCGTTATATACCGCAATAAACGGATAGGACAATGCAGACCAGAAGAAATATTTAACGCAGTATCGCATCACGGATTCCTCTGTCCGGCCGAATATGGATCTTAAAAGCCATTCGTTTAAACAAAGTGAAAGCACCGCAATCACGATTGAAAGCAAAAACGTCGCGCTGATAAGCTGTTTTGCGGCTTTGCGCGCGGACGCTTCGTCATTTCTGCCGAGATATTGCGATGCAATAATAGCGCCGCCCGTTGCGAGGGCGGCAAATATATTGATAAGCAGTATGTTTATTGAATCTACAACCGATATCGCGCTCATCGCGTCCTCGCCGACGCTTGCAACCATCACTGAGTCGGCCAATCCTATTGATATGGCGAGAAACTGCTCTACAATGAGTGGAAGAACCAGCTTTATAACTGCGGGACGCGGGAAAATCTGTTTTGATTCCGTATCTGTTGCATCCATTTAAATAAAATTCCTGTTATTCATATAGAGCTTCCTGATCGACGTCTTTGAAAGCTTTATATACATTATAAAGCTTTATTGCTATATAAAAGCCGACCGAAACTTCAATTAAGGCAAAGAATGCTTCGTTGGTGAATCCGAGTATCCAGAACGAAGAAAGCAGCAATCGGGGAAGGGAGCTGACCGCGATCAGAAGAACAGCCGAATAGCCGTAAAACAGATAAAGCCTGAGATTGTATACGGCCCGATCTGTGAGAGTGAATTTGGCTTCGTTCAGGAAGAACAGCATTATTGCGCATGGAGTAACGAGAGAGAAGAAATTTGATGGAATACTGACGCTGCCATGGATAGAAATAAAATAAGCTATTACTCTGGATGCCGCCCAAAGAGCCGGAGAGAGCGCGAGAATCGAATAACCGGCACCGTGCGGATATACGTTCTTTGCGGAGGAAATAATAAAATATATTCCGCTCAATACAGCAGTCGCAAGCACGACATACATGATCACATCTATTGAAGGGCTCTTTAACAGGCGGGTAATTAACAGCAAAAAAGAAGAGATGAACATGAAGCCGATCAACGCCGTTGCGAAAACCGCCCAGGAATTATTTGTTACAAGGATCATTCTTGCGCCCTTTGTGACGGTGAGCTTCTCGGGAATGACGTTTTTTTCGGTATTATATTCACCATTGATTTCGCCTGTGCCGCTTTCTGAAATCGGAATATCCGCCGCGGATGCCTGCGGGATATCAGCATCAGGCTTGCTGTCTGTCCGGTCTGACGGAGCAGAGGAATCGGACGCGGGAGAAGTGTCGGCTCCCGCGTCATTTGTTTTCTTTTTAGGCGCGAATCTTACGGAACAGGAAAACGAAACGGCAAAAAGCACAATAAGAAGACCGGCAACGGCATAATTTAAAATGTATGGGAAATTATTTCCGTCAATGCAAAATCCGGTTTTCGGATCAATAAAGTTCATTGTGGAGTATATGCTTAATACGGCTAAAACGGGAATAAGCACAAGAACGCATGTGAGAATGAATATAACTCTCTTGCGTATAATATTGATTTTCACTGTTAATGCCTCGTGAGTTGTATTTAATTAAGATAATATTATTATATACCCTGCTGCGGGAAATTCAAAGACCTGAATAGGATTTTTTATGAATTTTTTCTAAAATTTAATAGATAACTGGATTCAAATTAAATAACTAAAGCTTAAAAGAAAAAGGCTTATGGCTTATCTCTCATATTAAACACGACTTATTTAAATGCCGTTTAATAATTTACCGTTTTACAATATAAAATCTATTCGCGGTTTTTATTCAAGTTGCTCATCTTGTTTTTGTGCATCTGATGTTTAACGCGGCTTTTTTCGCAATTGGACAGAATCAGCTTTTCTGTCTGTTGTATCATAGTCTTCGTGAGCATCAGCTTTACGCCGCCCCGGCGCGCGGATTTAAACGCACGGCAGTTTTTTATATATGAGCTGAGCGCCGGAAGCTTCACAACGTCTTTTTCGCGATGTGTAAATGAAACGCTACGCGAGGTGAAGACGGTGACGCCATTTATATTTAGTTTTGAAAGAGACGGATCTATGTCAAGAATTCGCCCCAATGCTCTCTTATGTATATCATTCTGATATACGGGATTATGAAATCTGATCACCTTATCTTTGTATCTCTGAGTCCATTGCTTTGATGATCCGGTTTGAATCTGTCCGTTGTGGCTTTTTGTCTCAATTACAAATATACCGTACCGGCAGAGCAATATCTGGTCGATCTGTGTCAGACCGTAATCGGTCTTAAGATATATATCTGTCAGCAGGACAGCTCCCGGAAAATTTTTAATCAGGTATTCCGAAACCAACGATTCGGCAAGGTCTCCGTAATGGCCGACTTTGTTTTGTTCTTCTTTCGCTTTTATAGAATGGTAAATCAGGAATATTACGGCGCAGATATTAATAGCGCCGAAAACAGACAAGATGACAATTAATTCTGTATTCATTCTTTATATATCATTTTCTCTTAAAATCATATCGGTAAGATTAATAATATCTCCGGCTCCCATGATCATTATAAGGGTATCTCCGGATTTATTTTCAAGATATTTTGCTATTTGGCTAAAGTCTCCGAGGTACTTGCCGTTCGGAGTTGAAAGCGCGAGCGCTTCGGCGGTCACACCGGGAATCGGGTCTTCCCGGGCGCTGTAAATATCTGCGAATATGACCTCTTCACAATCCGAAAATGCGCTGCGGAATCCGTCAAAGAGAGCTTTTGTCCTTGTGTATGTGTGCGGCTGAAAAACTGTTGTGATATTTTTTGCTCTCATTTCCTTTGCAATCGCAAGTGCTGCGCGTATTTCATCCGGATGATGGGCATAATCGTCATAAACCGCAGCTCCGTATTTAGTACGCCCGCGGTATTCGAATCTGCGTTTTATTCCCGTGTATGCTCCAAGCCCCGCGGCGATGACGTCAGGAGTGATTCCGCAAATATGTGCGCATGCAGCGGCGGCAAGAGCGTCTGTGACCAGCACGCTTCCGGGAGCCGCGAGAGAAATACGTGTTAGCTCTTTCTTGTCTGCGACAAGCATGAACGAATAAAAACCGTTTTTGTCCGCGATATCAGAGGCAAAATATGCGGCCGACGGGTCCTTTATTGAAAAGGCAACAGCTTTGGAAGAACATCCGGATACAGCTTTTACCGTGTTTTCAGAGTCTGCGTTATAGACTGTGAATCCGGCCGGGCCCGGAATTGACGCGAATTTTGAAAAGGATTCGATTACCCGGTCAATGTTTCCGAAATAATCGACATGATCCAACTCCGTGTTCAAAATAACGGATACCGTAGGATAAAAATCAAGAAATGAATCCTTGTATTCGCAGGCTTCGAATATAAAGGGATCGCCGCTTCCCCAGCGGTGTGTTCCGCCCACGGCGTCATAATATGCGCCGATAAACACGGACGGATCCGATTTATTCTCTATAAATATACGTGATATCATAGCGGTGGTTGAAGATTTTCCGTGAGTGCCTGATATCCCGATGCGTACGGGTTTTTCGAGCATTATCGCGCCGAGTATTTGCGCGCGTGTCACGCATTTTATACCGTGTGTGTGCGGATACATATACATCGGATCAGAACCGGAAATGGCATTTGTAAAAACGCAAAGTGAAACACCGTCGAACAACTCGGGAGAATATGAATATGATATGTTAATTCCTTTAGCTTCAAGCCCTAAGGTGACGTCGGAGCGGTGCGCGTCATAACCTTTTATGGCGGCTCCGCGGTCATATAGATGTTCTGCGATGGCAGACATGCTGATCCCGCCGATACCAATAAAAAGCACAGTGCCGTTTAATAAAAAGTTGTTCATGATGTCAGAACTGATTGTTAAATTTTTGTTTTCTTCCGGTTCAGAATTGTCATTCCGGGTTAACATTATCTCTACCTAATCCTTAACAAATATACTTTATAATATGATATAGCACAATAAAGGAGACAGTATATGAAGACCACCGATATAAAGATCAGAAAAACTTTTGACGAGGGACCGATGCGCGCCGTCGTGTCGATGACCTTTGACGATTGCTTCGCGGTTCATGACATAAAGGTAATTTATGCAAACGAGAAATATTTCATTGTTATGCCTTCGCGTAAAAATGCCGACGGGACATACCGTGACATAGCTCATCCTATAAACGGTGAATTCAGACAGCAGCTCGAGAAGGAAGTGCTTGACAAATACTTTGAAATAATCTCGGAAAAAGAAACAAGCGAATCCGACCAGACAACGGAATAAACATGAAACGTCTATATATTATATAATTACCTCTGCTTCTTTGCAATATACAAGTTGTAAATTTTCATTTTTCATCAAAAACCCTGCACGCCGTGTGTCTGTTTTCAGACACGCGGTGTTCTTTATTCGATTGTAAAACAAACAGAATTTTAGAGTAAGGGAAATATGAAAAACATGATTAATACAGGCATCAATCAATGGATACTGCATGTGCAAAACTTCAGTAGATATTATTTGACTGCTGTTTTAATAATTGCCGTCAAATAATTACGAGTTTATAAACTTGCAACTTTTACCCGTAAAATCATATTCTCGTTATTGTTGACAAACACTATTACAGCAAGTATAATTATAATGGCTGTATGTTTTGAATCTGTAATTCATAAAAGCCGCTTGAAACTTACACTTTGATGAAAATGCGTAATAATTAAATTTATATAAGGAGTCCCGGATGCCATCGATAATCAGTCGCGTTATATACGGACAGTTGAAGCTTGCCCGCCCCATTTTGAATCATCTTGATCTGGAGGATTCCAGAAAATATCAGGATATGCTGGGTGAAATGGGAGCAAAGGCCCTTAAAAATCGCGTCGGTTACCGAATCGAGCCTTTTGAGCATTTCGAAGCGGAAATGGCATTTCCACTTTTATTTAAGGATAACGAAAAAAATCAAGAAAAAACGGAGAATTATTCCGATACGAACGATATTCAAGGCGTTAAATGCGGCGGATATGCCGTTTTGTATCTCCACGGAGGCAGCTATACCTCCGGATCGCTTCAATATGCGAGGGGCTTCGGAGGAATTCTGGCTGATGCTCTGCAATGTGAAGTGCTTTGCGCCGCATACAGACTTGCGCCTGAATTTCCGTTTCCTGCCGCAATAAACGACGCCGCGGAAGCATATGTCAGGCTTTTGGAAAGATATCCCGCCGATAAGATTGCGGTCGCGGGTGAATCCGCCGGAGGAGGGCTTACGCTCGCACTCACAGCGAAGCTTAAAAAGGACGGACTGCCGCTTCCGGCGTGCATTGTCCTTATATCTCCGTGGACCGATCTGACATTTTCGGGCGCTTCATATGAAAAAAACCGAGATGCTGATCCGACCCTGTCGGAGGCTTCACTCAGATACAGCGCGACACTTTACCGCGGTCAATATGTTCCGACGGATCCGTATATATCACCGGTTTTTGCCGATATGAGAGGATTTCCGCCGGCGCTTATATTCGCCGGTACAGAGGAAATACTCATGGATGATGCTGCTGCGGCCGCAAACAGAATGCGCGAATGCGGAGCGAAAGCCGAATATCAGACGAAGGAGGGTATGTGGCACGCATATGTGCTGTATCCCATTCCCGAAGCAAAAGAAGCCATTGAAAAAATAGTAACATTCATAAAAACAAACATCAAAGAAAAGCTGGCGGATTATGAATGATCGGCACACAGGACATTCAAGAAAATGGATGAAGCTCGACAACGCGGCAAAAATATATCCCGTCGCCATGAAAGGCGGCTGGATGTCAATTTTCCGCCTGTCGGCCGAGCTTAATGAAAAAGTTGATCCGGAGATACTGCAGCGTGCGCTCATACGCACGGCAAAAAGATTTCCGTCATTTACACAGCGTCTGAGAAGAGGCTTTTTTTGGTATTATCTCGAACAAATAATAGCGGAGCCTGTCATAAGCGAAGATGTGATGAATCCGTGCGCCAGGATGAATTTCAAGAAGAACAACGGATATATGTTTCGCGTCAGATATCATGAAAACCGCATCGCGTTAGAGGTGTTTCACGTTTTGGCCGACGGCACGGGCGGACTTTGCTTTTTAAAGACACTTCTCGCCGAATATATTTCACTGAGATACGGCGAGAACGTACCACGTTCAGATACGATACTTGACTGTAACAAGACTGCTTTAAAAGCAGAATATGAAGATAGCTTTTTAAAATATGCCAGAAAAGCCGCTTTGCTGCCAAAGGAAGAGAACGCATATCATGTTTCAGGTACGCGCGAGGAAAACGGCTTTATGCATGTAACGACCGCGTTTATTTCAGTTAAGGCATTATCCGAAAAAGCAAAGCTGTATGGAGCGACTATAACCGAATATCTTATATGTCATCTTATAGAATCGATTGTCGAGATTCAAAAAAGCGAGATCGGTAAAAAACATTTTCTTCCGGTTAAGGTGTGCGTACCGGTGAACATGCGGAAATTCTATCCATCAAAGACGGTTCGCAACTTCGCTCAGTTTGTAAATGTCGGAATTTCGCCGCGCTTCGGAGAATATACATTTCAAGAAACGCTTTCGATTGTACGGCATCAGATGGGGCTTTTTGCTACGGAAAAGCAGCTCAATGCACGGATGAGCATGAATGTAAATGCCGAAAGACACAAGCTTATGCGTATTGCGCCGCTGTTTATTAAGAATCCGGCTATACTGATCGCATTTATTCGTAACGGAGATCGGAATTCTTCGGTCACTTTATCAAATCTGGGTATCGTTTCACTGCCTGATGAAATGAAAAAACATATCGAACATTTTGACTTTATGCTTGGGGCTTTATCGACAAATCCCATTGTGGTGGGCTGTATATCTTATAATGACCTTCTTTGCATAAATATTACCCGTTCAATAAAAGAGAGCTTTTTTGAACGTGAATTTTTAACCCGCCTTGTAAAATCAGGAATACACGTGAAGGTGGAAAGCAATCAGAGGTTCTGAATGTAAATGTAATGAATGATAACAGGGAAGGAATGAATTACTAAATGTCATATTGCGTAAATTGCGGTGTCGAACTCGGCGACGCAGAAAAGCAATGCCCGCTATGCGGCGTGGTGGTCATAAATCCTGCGAAGCCATGGAAAGAACCTGATAAAAGACCGTATCCGGAGCATATTGATGAGGTCATAAAAAGCATTGATCTCAAATATGTAGTATGCCTTGTCGCGCTTATCATGCTTATTCCGTGCGCGGTGTCGCTCCTATGCAACCTGACTATTGAAGGAAGCTTGTCATGGTCGCTTTATGTTCTCGGGGCATGCGTCTGTTTATTCGTATGGGTGTTGCTGCCATTGCTTTTCAAAAAGCCGAAGCCGTATCTTTTTGTTATGTTCAACGGGCTTGTGACAGCCGCATATCTGTTTTTGATCGCATATATGACGGACGGCATCGAATGGCTGGTTTCTCTTTGCCTGCCTCTTTTGGGTGCGCTTACGGTCATTTCGCTCATTATCGCGTATGTCATACGTCGTAAAAGACTTGCTTTGCTGACGAAAATTTCTCTGATAGAATTATTGAGTGGCTTTTTAGCCGTTGCGATCGAAGTTATTCTTGACCTGTTCATATTACATGAGCTTTGGCTGAATTGGTCGCCGATTGTATTTATCGTTTTTTTCTTCTTCTCGATTATTTTCGAGGTGCTTCGCAGGAGAAAAAAATGGCTCGACGAAATTCGCAGAAGACTGTTTATCTGATATGCGATATATCGAATCGCATGCGAGAATACAGAAGAGAATTATCACAACCATTATATGGAGAAATAATAAATGCGTATTTTATATCCTGAAGTACGGCTTATAGATGACATAAATCCTTTTATAAAAATAGAAAAAATAGGTCGAGTGTGTTATAAATCTTCTTCTGCTTTTACTGAAGAAACAGCAAATCTCTTTTTTAAAAATCTTGTTGCAAGAAAACATTATGCAGTGTTGGAACATGCTAATTTTATTTTTGAGGTATCTGAGAAAGTATATCATTTATTATTCGGGTGTAAGTATTTTAATTATTCTGTGGAAGAATTTGAAAATAAACCGAAAAGATTTATAATTTCCGGAAATTTAAGAGCTATAAATGAGTTTGGTAGAGAAATATTACTTCGTGCTTTACATAATATTGACCCTAACCTTGTATACTCCTGCGGATTCATTCTTAAAGATAATTTATCTATGGTTTCTAAAGATGTAGATTGTAAAATAATTAATATCGATGATATACCTGACATACAAGAGACGGCTTATAAAACACATAAATATTTTTCGTTTGATTTAATATGTGATAGAGGTGTATCGCATGAACTTGTTAGGCATCGTCCTTCTTCTTTTGCACAAGAAAGCACAAGATATTGTTCTTATTTAAAAGAAAAATTTGGCGGGGAGATAAGCATAATTCTTCCTTCTGATTATGATAATTGGAATAATGAGCAGAAAGATAGATATTTAGATTTAATGAAGCAAAGTGAAGAAACTTATCTTTATCTTTTGCAGACAGGTATATTACCTCAGAATGCAAGATCAGTTTTACCAACTTGCTTAAAAACAGAAATTGTCATTACAACAAATGCTTTGGAGTATGAACATATTTTTAACTTGAGGCTTAGAGGTATTACTGGGAGCCCTCATCCTGATATGAAAATAATTATGGAAAAAGCATATGAAATATATTGTGGTAAAAGCAAGTTTTGAAAATAGTGGATTCAAATATATATATATACGATAAATAAGATCTAAATCTTGAAATAATAACATATATAAGAAAAATCAAAAAAATGAAAGGTTATTAACTGAAATGAAGCGACGTTTTTTGTGTTTATTTCTTAGCTTATTAATATGTGCTGCACTTTTATGTTCCTGCGTTCCGCGCGGATATACAATGTATGAAAACAAAGACTCCGAAATTTCGATTATTTACCCTTCTGATTGGGAAAAGAGGGAATACGACGGCTCGATAATTAACTTTTTCACTCCACCTGTTGACGAATCCGACGATTTTCAGGAAAATGTAAGCGTAGTCACGATTATGCTCACAAATATCGACCGCAACAACAACGGAATACCGGACACAATAACTCTGGACGATTATCTTGAAATTTCCAAAGAGGAAATAAACACATACATTTCAGATTATAATGAAATATCGATCAAAGACATAAAGGTCGGGAATCTGGACGCAAAGCGGATTGTATATACCGGAAGCATTGTCAGCGAGTCTGCCGAAACCGTCAGTACTGGCGGCACCGATGGCACCGGCGAAGCTTCATCAGAAGCCGGATCGTCATTGGAAACTCCGTATAATAATTATAAATGGATTCAAGTCATAGTCATACATAACCGTGTCGCATATCTTATAACATATACAGCTCTTCCGGATAGTAATACCGGATATGAAGAGCAATTCGATACAATGATATCAAACTGGCGTATCAGATAAATAATTTCTTGTTAGAACAATGTAAATATTAATGCTGAATTATTAAGGGAATATAATTTATGGATCTCGTCTTTATCATCAACCCTATCGCCGGGAGCGGTAAACGTCAATCAGAGATCAAAATGAAAATCGAGTCAGCTGCCAGAGAAATGAAATTTAGCTATGTAATATATGAGACTACATGCGTCGGAGACGCGTGCAGATTCGCGGCCGAATATATGGCACCCGAGTCCGGGGCCTGCCTATTTGCGTGCGGCGGAGACGGAACTTTGAATGAGGTTGCAAATGGCATTGCGGAAAATAAAGCTTCGGATAAGCTGATACTGGGTATGATACCCATAGGAACCGGAAACGATTTTACGAAATGCTTCGGCGACATTGAACGCTTTTGTGATATACCGACTCAAATTGAAGGTAATCCCATAGTAATTGACGCAATACGCTTCTCCGCCGATAATAACCATGACAAGCTTGCAGTAAACATGTTCAATATGGGCTTTGACAGCGCGGTGGTTGCCCAATCAGAGCGCATCAGGAGGTTTCCGCTGCTGTCTGGACCTATATCGTATACAATAGGGATTATTGTAGAGCTCTTTTCTCTTCCGCATGAAAATCTGACTATTATAATAGATGATTCCGAAGTTATAACGGGAGAATTTTTGCTTACAGCCATCGGAAACGGGACTCACTACGGGGGAGGATATAACGCCACTCCCGATGCAAGAATCAACGACGGCATGCTCAATATGACTCTCGTAAAAATGACCAGCCGCCTGAACTTTATTTCCCTTGTGGGAGCTTATAAAAATGGCACAATACGTAATTCAGAAGCAGGAAAAAAACTCGTTATTTACAAGAAATTAAAAACACTATCAATCATTGCTCACCGAAGAACGAGCATTTGCATTGACGGAGAACTTTTCAGAGCGCATCGGCTGGATCTGACGGTTATACCAGGATTATTGCGTTTTAATCTGCCTAAAGGCATCAGTTATTAATTCTGAATCGTTACCAAAAATTTTGAAGAAAAAATTCTAAAAAAACCAGTTGACAAAACGGATTTGATATGGTATACTTCATAAGTCGTTGCGATAAATGGCGGAATAGCTCAGCTGGCTAGAGCATTCGGTTCATACCCGACAGGTCATAGGTTCAAATCCTATTTCCGCTACCATATACGGCCCGTTGGTCAAGCGGTTAAGACACCGCCCTTTCACGGCGGTATCAGGAGTTCGATTCTCCTACGGGTCACCATGAAAAACCTCGTCGATCGACGAGGTTTTTCAAACTAATTATCAGTTTACATGGCCTCGGCTTTTATATAGCAAAAATATTTAGTTCACCATTTTCAACTTCATACTTAAACTTAATCGGGGTGTAGCGCAGTTGGTAGCGCGCATGGTTTGGGACCATGATGCCGCAGGTTCAAATCCTGTCACTCCGACCAAAAATCCGACTGAAAAGTAATGATTTCAGCCGGATTTTTATATGCGATGTATAATTTCAGAGAAGGAAAAATATTGACCACATAGTACTCTTATGAGAATGTAAAAAACGTTTTCAGCATTACACGCCATAACGTTTATTCTTTGTTTTATTGCGGCTCAAATTTTTAATATTTTGGCGAATCCGATATAAATTTTACTACTATTACAATTAATTAACTCAAAGTTAAATTCAACTTGCTTAATGTTATCTGTACAAATGCTATCAAGAAAGTTATTATATTATCAGAATCAAGCGCTTGATTACTTTTATGAATGGAGATACGAATATGAAAATCAGAATAGGTGAAAATATCAAACGCCTGCGCAAAGCAAAAAGCCTGACACAGGAGCAGCTTGCGGAACTAATGAATATTTCCTGTGCGGCGGTAAGCAAATGGGAGTCAGCGGACACATATCCGGACATTACATTGATTTTCCCGCTTGCTAATCTTTTTGAGGTCAGCGTTGATGAACTGATGGGTTATGATTCTGAACTGATTGAAAGTGAACTCAAAAAAGTGTTGGATAGTTACAGACAGCTTCAGTATGAAGGAAAATATTCTGAAGCCAGTAAATATATTGCCAAAGCACACAGCGAATATCCTAATGATTACAGAATAATGAATTGCTATATGTGGGATGTTGCCGGTGGGTCTGTCGAAAATGATCCGGAATTGCTGAAAGCGCATAGTGACGAACTGATGCAAATTTGTGACTGTATCCTCGGCGGATGTACTGATGAAGATCTTCGGCTCGAAAGCATGACGATGAAGGCAAAACTGCTGTATGCCTCCGGCGACACACAGGCCGCTTTGACGTTGCTTTCCGAATTTCCTTCGTGGTATCAAAGCTCTGGGCAAAAAACCGAACAACTCTTTTCCAAAGATACACAGGATTTCAGATATTGGGTACGCCGCAATCTTTATGAACTCGCCAATTTTTCCGCTGATAAAGCAGCAAAAGTGATATTTTTCGATGATTCTGAGGATTTCTCGGAAAAAGTCATGAGAGCTGAGCATATCGGAGATTCAATCGCATACTCCTATCGTGAAACAGGAGAAACATTCCTGTGTCTGATGGCAGAATCCGTATATGGAAGACTGGCGAATGATATGGTGTTCCGCGGCGGAGAAATAAACGATATTATCCGTATCAGGGATAAATACCTGATGTTTGTTAAATCCGTGACCGAAATATCGAATCAAGATGTGGTTTTACGCGATCTGATCAAGTATGAGTATCATGCCGATAATCTCTTGGATTGGACTCTTGATTACTATCTGTCAACAAACAATAAGGTTCTTGCCGGGCTTCGTGAAAACAACGCGTATATGGATATGCTTAAAAAATACAAATAATAACTTATAGCCGGGCAGTTTCGCCCGGCTTTTTCTTTACACGTCCGCTTTTTCCGCTGCCGCTTTCATCGCGGATTTTTCTTCTGCAATCTGCGCCCTTGCTTGCACAATTTTTATTCCGGCAACTCAACGCATTTCTCTTGCGTTTTGCGTAGACGTTTTGACTCTCTCGCCGTGAGCGTTTGTCGGCGTATATCTGCCTTCGTATAGATGGTTGTTGATCTCATAAATCCCACCCGTTCCGCTTTTCCGCACTTCGCTCTTGTACGGCTCAAGCCCTTTGATAACAGCTTCTTGCGGTTCGGTGCTCTCATGCTTGTTCCGCCGATGCTTCGCTTGGCTCGTATGCCTCACCTTTGCCCATACCGCTCACGATTTTTGCCGCAGCCTGATGTTGCATGGTGTCGGTCACGTGGCTATAAATATCAATCGTCGTTGAGGAAGAAATATGGCCTATATGGCTGAGAGCCTCTTGATGTTCACGCCATGTTTCAGCGCGGTTGTATCTCAGCGTGTATCACGTTGGTTAAACCGCTTCCACAGCCGGTAATATATGTATCTGAATAATAAAAAATATTAAGACCATGGGTATTATAACATAATTTTCTGATGCTTTCTGTAAGAATTTTGAAATAAATGTCGAATAATGGTTGACAATGGAAATAATAGATATTATAATAAAAATAAAAAGAAAATATAAATATTAAATATATAAAATGGTGATTTATGAAATATGCTCATATTTCCGAAGATGGCAATTGTTAATAAAATAATAACGCAGAAAGCGTAACAGATATGAAAATGATATAGAATATGAGGTAGAACATGGAGATTTATGCACGTAAAACGGATGACGGTCGAAAACAGACTCTTTTTGCGCATTCGGAAAGAGTTGCGGAATTTTCATCACAGTGGGCAAATTTGTTCAAGAGCGCTACACTGGCAAAAATTGCGGGAGTATACCATGATGCAGGTAAGGCGACAGTAGAATTTCAAAATTACTTATTTTCCGAAGAAGCAAAGCGGGGAAGCGTTAATCATAGTATATATGGCGCGAAAAGAGCATTTGAAGATTATTATGATTGTTTACCGGTAGCTGAGATACTTGCCAATATAATAATATCACACCACAGAAGCTTACGTGATTATTTATCTCCTGACGGCTGCACACCGCTTATTTCAGAACTACAATCATGTTCGAATAAGCTCAGCCTAGACCAAAATTTGAAGCTTGATTCCAATATATTATATAAAGAAATTCAATCTGTAATAAATATTTCACCGGATAAGAGATTTGGTGCGATGATGCTGACTAAGTTACTATTTTCATGTATCGTTGATGCGGACAGGCTCGATGCATATCTTTTCGAGCGTTGCGAAGTTCATAATCCAAAATGCCCGGACTGGGAAGGGATGCTGATTGAATTAAACAACCGTCTGAACATTATGAATAACGAAAGTAAAAAGAATAAATCAGACAAATCGATACTTGAATTGCGAAATAATATATCCATACAATGCGCGAAATCCGGAATGCGAGAAAAAGGAATCTATAAACTGGAAGTCCCGACAGGTGGCGGAAAAACCCTATCAAGTCTAAGATTCGCACTTGAACATGCAAATAAGCATAATTTCGACCGGATAATATATGTAATACCCTACCTTTCAATATTATCTCAAACCGCAATTGAAATCCGAAAGGCGCTGAATGTCGATAGTGATACGGTTTTGGAACATCATTCGAATGTTCTGCCCGATGATCCTGAATACTACAAGCTACAAACCAACCGCTGGGATTCGCAGATTATTCTGACTACACAAGTGCAGTTTTTGGAAAGTGTGTTTTCAGCCAAGGGCAGCGATTTACGGAAATTGCATAATATGACGAACAGCATTATTATCTTTGACGAGGTGCAAACCCTTCCGGTAAAATGCGTTCATTTGTTCAATAGTGTTGTGAATTTTATTTATAAAGTATGTGGTACAACCGTACTTCTATGTACAGCGACACAACCATTACTTGATAAAGTGGCACGTCCAATAATTCTTTCCGAATACCCTTCTATAGCCGTTTGCAAAAAAATTCCAAAACGCACAGATATTGTCAGCATGATACGCCCTGCTGGTTATTCACCGGAAGACTTAAGCAGGTTTACCCTTGAAAAGCATCACACTTCGACTCTTATTATAGTCAATACAAAAGACGCTGCCAAGTCGCTTTACCTGCGTCTTAAAACTCAAACAAAAATTGTTTTACATCTAAGTACAAATATGTGTCCCGCTCATCGTGATAATGTAATTTCTAAGCTTCGCTGCTGCCTATCGCAGAATGAAAATGTAATCTGCGTTTCGACACAGCTCATCGAAGCGGGTGTTGATATTTCATTTGAATGTGTAATACGCGATTTAGCGGGGCTGGACAGTATATACCAGGCAGCAGGACGATGTAATAGACACAACGAGTTTGGAGAAGTGAAAAATGTCTATGTTGTAAATATAACTGGCGAGAATTTAAACAGACTTGAAGATATCAAAGAAGGCGCCGACGCGACCAGAAGGCTTATAAATGAAGGACAATTGGATATAGATCGTTATTATACATATTATTTCTATGAACGTAGAAACCAGATGGATTATCCTACAAAAGGAGGGGGATCAATTTATGATCTACTGACAAACAATAATCAAGGTCGGAATGCGTATAAAACCTATGTGGGTGACAAAAAATCACCACCTGCGCTGACCTGCGCAATAAAGTCGGCTGCAGATGAATTCTATGTTATAGCTCCGGGTCAGACCGAGGTGTTGACCTATTATGGGGACAGTAAAGAATTGCTGGATGAATACCGAACCGAAAACGATTTGAATAAGAAGAAAATATTATTACGCCGTATAGAACGCTATATGGTATCTCTTTACAAATTTCAAACAGACGAGCTTCTTTCTCGCGGTGCGCTTTCGAATGATAATGGTCTGACAATTCTTGCAGACGGTTTTTACGATGAAGAACTGGGTATTGACATTACAGGCAACCACACTTTTTTGAATGTATGAGGTTTATTATAATGGAGGAGAAAAGAAATTCGGTAAGTTTTAAGGTTTATGGTAGATACGCGCTGTTTTCTGACCCGATAACGCGTCCCGGAGGTGAGAAATTCAGCTACCAGACCCCTACATATCAGGCGCTGAAGGGCATTCTCGAGAGTATATACTGGAAGCCGACAATTATTTGGTATATCGACGCGGTTCGTGTTATCAAAAAAATACAGACCGAAAGCAAAGGTATACGCACTATACTAATACAACCTAAAAAAAAGAATGTAAAAAACGACTTATCATATTACACATATTTACGTGATGTTGAATACAGGGTTTTAGCTCATTTTGAATGGAATGAACAAAGAACCGATTTGATTGAAGACAGAGACGAACACAAGCATCATAATATAGCAAAACGCTGTATAGAGCAGGGAGGACGCCGGGATATATTTTTAGGAACAAGGGAATGCCAAGCATATGTTGAGCCTTGTATTTTCAAAGAAGGGGCGGGGTTTTATGATAACTATGGTCCGCTCGATTTCGGTCTGATGTTCCACAGCTTCGGTTACCCCGATGAAACCGGTAAAAATGAGTTGGTCGTGCGGCTGTGGAAACAAAATATGAAAGATGGGATTATTGAATTCCCCAATCCTGCAAAAGTTGAACTAAGCCGCACTGTGCGTCAATATAGTCCAAAATATAAATTCAAGCGTTTTACTAAGGGCGTTAATTTTAAGGTAGAGGAAGAAGGTGAATTTGAGTGAATTGGTTTAATAATTTAGCGCTGACATATGATAACGTTCCAGAAATTGTTGGCATACCCGATGAAAAAGGCAATGTCCTGTTGCCGTCAAATCACATGACAAAAAAAACTGATATTATTGTTATAATTGACAGTGAAGGAGAATTCAGGCATGCTGAATACAGCGATGCGGTTATCGTTATCCCATGCACTGAAAAATCATCATCATCGCGTTCAGGTAAAGCGATTTCCCCACACCCTCTGCATGAGGAGCTTGGGTATATATGTTACGATGAGAAAAAACGCGAAGCCTATTTCAAACAGCTTGCTGCCTGGCATGACCGCCATCCTAAAGTCTGCGCGGTATATAATTACCTGAAACGCGAAACCCTGCTTAACGATTTGCGTAAATCAGGTATAACAGTGGATAAGGATAAATTAAACACATTTAAAAAGAACGGCGAAAAGAAATCAGAAAAGGAATTACAGGACGAAATATATAAACAATTCGTACGATTTTCTGTAGAAATTCCGGGAGATTTAAAACCGTGTCTTTGGAAAGATGACACCGTTACTGTCGCGTGGCAGAATTATCAAGCTGAGCTCGATGAAGGTGTTATTGAACTATGTTATGTATTAGGTAAAGTATGTCCCACGGTTTTAAAACATCCAGGAGGAATAAATCCTTATACAAACGGAGCAAAGCTGATAAGCAGTAACGATTCTACGAATTATTCATTTCGTGGTAGATTTTCTGTACCTGAGCAGGCAAATGTAATCAGCGCCGAAGCAAGCGGCAAGGCTCACGCAATGTTAAAATATCTGATTGCGACTCAGGGATATAAGTGCGGCACGCAGGCAATAGTCGCCTGGGCAGTCGACACAGGCGAAGCTGCTCTCAATCCTTTCGCGTCTTCTGATGAATTTTTCGGGGATGACGAGTCAGTAAAAACAGATTCTGATAAACTTATTGGTTCGCAGGATGTTCTGGCTACGGATTATGCCAAAAGGCTACGCAATGCGTATTGCGGCGTTGGTAATGCCGGTAAATTGCGTAAAACAACACGACAGATAGCTGTCATCGTAGTCGATGCGGTAACAAAAAATTCAGGGCGTATGAGTGTTACATATTATCAGGACATACATGAAAACGAATATATAGAGCGTGTTGTACTGTGGCATGAACAATGCTGCTGGTGGTTTCGAAAAGATAAGAGGGAATATAAATCCGCTCCGAGCGTAGACAGAATTATTGAAGCGGTATATGGAGAGCCAAAGGGAGAGGGATACGAAAAAATTAAGAAACAAACCCGGGAGCGGCTGCTGCACGATATAATCTGCGGTGAGCATATAGACAGTGGATGGGTAAAGGCTGCGGTAAACCGCGTTTCAAATCCGTTTTCGTATAGCAAAGAAGATGGTGGCTGGGACAAGTCAACATGGGAGACGGCAATAAGCGTGACTTGCGCTATTACAAGAAAATATTTTTTTAATAAAAAGGAGGATTTTTCATTGGAACTGGAAAATGAATGTCGCGATCGAAGCTATCTTTATGGCCGGCTGCTTGCGATCGCAGAAAAAATTGAGAGTCATGCACGTTATCTGCAAACCGGAAAGGACAACTCGGATAAACGTCCTGTCAACGCAATACGGTATATGACTATCTTTACAGCAAAGCCCTTCCGCACGTGGGCACTGATTTACAGTCAGATCAATCCGTATATTCAACGTCTTGATGGCGCAGATTGGTACCAACGGCAGATTGATGAAATTATGAGTAAGTTTGAAAGCGGGGATTATGAAAGCGATAAACCGCTTGATGGCAAGTACCTGCTCGGCTATTCACTGCAGCGCAAGTGTCTATATAATACAAATAACAAGGAGGAATAACAAAATGAGTTTGTCTAAAAAAATTGACTTCGCAATTATTATCAGCGTTAAAAATGCTAATCCGAACGGAGATCCACTAAATGGCAATCGCCCGCGCGTAAATTATGAGGGATACGGTGAGATCAGCGATGTATGTTTGAAACGCAAGATACGCAATCGCCTTCTTGACGACGGCCAGTCGATTCTTGTTCAATCGGACGATTATAGAAGGGATGACCACCGCAGTATCAAGGCCCGTTACGATTCAAATGAAGAAATCAAAAAGCTTTCAAAAGATAAGGACGGAGAAAAAAAAGCAAAAATTGCCTGTGAACAGTGGTATGATGTCCGCGCTTTCGGACAGGTACTGGCCGGTGTTGACGATGACAGCGCATCAATAGCAATCCGTGGACCTATCAGTATACAAAGTGCATTCAGCATTGAACCGGTCGATATAACAAGTAACCAAATTATAAAAAGCGTTAATCTAAAAACAGATAAGAAAGATCCTTCTCAAAAAGCTGGAGATACAATGGGAATGAAACATCGCGTCGACAGCGGTGTCTATTTAACGTTTGGCAGTATAAACCGGCAACTGGCGGAGAAAACGGGCTTTTCTGACAAGGATGCTGAAATATTTAAAAAAATGCTTACAAAAATGTTTGAAAACGATGATTCATCCGCTCGGCCGGCAGGAAGCATGGAGGTTATGAAAGTGATATGGTGGACGCATAATGAAAAAACTCTGTCTTCAGCTAAGGTACATAGAAGCCTCAAAGTAAATATTGATGGTTCATATACAATATCTCAGTTGGATGGAATCAACATTGAAGAACTAGACGGACAATGAATTTTCAAATGGATGATTTGCTGCTCTCCGGTCTACAGCATTTTGCCTTCTGCCGGCGCCAGTGGGCCCTGATCCACATTGAACAGCAATGGGCTGAAAATTTCTTCACTGTCGACGGCGGAATCATGCACGAGCGCGCGCACGATCCATTCTTCACCGAAAAACGCGGGGAACGGATCGTCAGCCGGGCGATACCTGTGAGGTCGGACAGTCTGCACCTCACAGGTGAGTGTGACGTGGTGGAATTTCTTGCCGATCCGGAGGGAGTGCAGCTTTTTGGACGGGAAGGACTTTGGCAACCGCGCCCGGTGGAGTACAAGCGTGGTGATGGAGGCGCGACTGACGCCGATTCACTGCAGTTATGCGCTCAGGCGATGTGCCTTGAGGAAATGCTGTGCTGTCGGCGGATTGATGAAGCTTTCCTATATTACGGTGAGCTTCGCCGACGCGTTGGAATTCTACTGACCGACGAGCTGCGGAATTCAGTCAAGGATATGACGCGGGAGATGTATGAAATTTATCAGAGGGGCTGCACGCCCACGGTGAAAAAATCAAAAAAATGCTCATCCTGCTCAATGAAAGAAATCTGTCTTCCCGGTATCTCAAAACAGCAGTCTGCAAAAGCATATCTCGAACATGAGCTGAAAGGTGAGTATAATAGGTAGAATATGAGAAAGCTTCACAATATCCTCTATGTGACTCACCCGGATGCTTACCTTTCTCTAGACGGAGAAAATGCAGTCATATTAGAAAAGGACCAGGAGGTAAAGCGAATTCCTCTTCATAATCTTGAAGGGATTATCACTTTCGGATATACCGGAGCCAGTCCGGCGCTGATGCATCACTGTGCGGAGCTTGGAATAGCTCTGACATTTTTGAGCGCGCATGGACGTTTTCTATGTCGCGTTGAAGGAGAGAAACATGGCAATATTCTTCTGCGTAAAGAGCAATACCGGGTTTCAGATGATGAAAATCGTTCTCTTGAAGCGGCAAGATATATTGTATGCGGAAAGCTGTATAATGAGCGTGCTGTGCTGCTTCGGGCGATGCGTGATCACTCAATGCAATTTGATTGTGAAAAGATAAGTAATGCCGCAGAAAGAATAACCCGGGCAATTACGATGACAGAGAAGTGTTTAACACTTGAAGAATTGCGCGGAATAGAGGGAGAGGCGGCGAACGCATACTTTGGTGTATTTGATCTTTTAATATTACAAAATAAAAATGACTTTTTCTGGTGCGGGCGCACTCGCAGACCACCGACTGATAATGTAAATGCGTTGTTATCATTTTGCTATAGTTTGCTGACACACGATTGTGCCGCGGGACTTGAATCAGCCGGACTAGACAGCTATGCCGGATTTCTGCACCGCGACAGGCCCGGAAGACAATCTCTCGCACTGGATTTAATGGAAGAATTTCGCGCACCGATGTGCGACAGATTTGTTCTTTCAATAATCAATACACGCCAGGTTAATGCATCCGGATTTCTACAGAAAGAGAACAGTGCTGTTATAATGGATGATAATACACGACGTGATGTTTTAGTTGCATGGCAAAAGCGCAAACAAGAAGAGATAATTCATCCGTTTCTTGGGGAGAAAGCTGAGTGGGGGGTGCTTCCTTTAGTACAGGCTCAGCTTTTGGCACGATATATACGGGGAGATATTGATGCCTATCCGCCGTTTTTGTGGAGGTAAGGTTATGATGGTCCTTATTACATACGATGTAAATACAGAAACAGCTGCAGGACGAAAGCGGCTTCGACAGGTAGCAAAGCAATGCGTTAACTTCGGTCAAAGAGTACAGAATTCAGTGTTTGAGTGTCAGGTTGATGCTGCAAAAATGCGTGAGATTGAAGAAAGGCTGTTAAAAATCATTAATCCGGAACTCGACAGTCTTCGCTTCTATAATTTGGGAAACGGTTATAAAACAAAAATAAAGCATGTCGGCGCAAAGCTTTCATTTGATGTCAGCGAGCCTCTGATAATTTAACGCGAATAGGAAGTGAACAATAAAATCACGGATCGTTCGCGTTGATTTCTGAGTGAGAAAAGCGGATAAAAACATGTGTTTGACACTTTGTAAGCTTTTATTGCTCTTTTAATGAATTGTATTTGTCAAAAGTGTATAATGATTTTTAAAATTTTTGTGCATTTTTGCTGTCGCTCTCCACACGGAGAGCGTGGATTGAAATTTACCTTTATCTTTATCAAAATCAAATTCATATCGTCGCTCTCCACACGGAGAGCGTGGATTGAAATGTTTTCAAAATCGAATTTAAGTTGATTGTATGCCGTCGCTCTCCACACGGAGAGCGTGGATTGAAATAAATAAAACTAAATTTGAAAATCGCACGGTTGCGAGTCGCTCTCCACACGGAGAGCGTGGATTGAAATAGATAAAAGCAAAAAAGGCAAAATCGCCGCAGAGGTCGCTCTCCACACGGAGAGCGTGGAGTGAAATAATAAATGATGAGATGCCCGGAGGTTTGAAAAAAGTCGCTCTCCACACGGAGAGCGTGGATTGAAATTCCTCATCTGCTGCTGTCATGGTGTAGCCGCCCTTGTCGCTCTCCACACGGAGAGCGTGGATTGAAATTTTGCCGATCATCCACTTTTCTTTTGTCATCATGGTCGCTCTCCACACGGAGAGCGTGGATTGAAATTCCGCTTGTACCGGTACCGTTTGCTTGCTCTCCTGTGTCGCTCTCCACACGGAGAGCGTGGATTGAAATTTCCGTCGCGCACTTAGAGCATAACGCCTTACCGTCGCTCTCCACACGGAGAGCGTGGATTGAAATTTTGATCAATAGCATTAAGTATTAAAAGTACTGGTCGCTCTCCACACGGAGAGCGTGGATTGAAATTTACTCCTAATGGGTATGTGCCTATTAAAAATTTGGTCGCTCTCCACACGGAGAGCGTGGATTGAAATAAAATGGAAGAAAATTTATTTAGACTATTGAGAAGTCGCTCTCCACACGGAGAGCGTGGATTGAAATTCCATTTCAAGCTTTACAACAGTCTGAAATAGTACGTCGCTCTCCACACGGAGAGCGTGGATTGAAATTTCTCTGACCCGGGTACGCGTGCCGCATGGCTTGGTCGCTCTCCACACGGAGAGCGTGGATTGAAATATAATAGCCTCTC